>JBKEGM010000079.1:0-9495 GCA_046710005.1 Natrialbaceae archaeon | reverse complement strand
CACCAACTTGATAGAGTTTGGCCAGCACCTCCTGTTTTTGTTCTGCCGCTCGGGCCCTTCGCTCGCGCTCTGTCACATCCCGGACCACGCCGACGATATCGTCAGTGCCGTCGTCCCGGGTATGTTTCGAGACGCGAACGTCTACCATCTGTTCGGTTTCCTGATCAATTTCGAAGGTCAGAATTTCATCCTGGATTTCTCCGTCGGCAATGGAGTTGATGGTCGTAACGAATCGCTCAAACTCGGCGGATTCAACCAGTCCTGATTCAACCAGCGTGTCGAACGTGTTGCCAACCAGTTCGTTCCGCTCACGTCCAGTCAATGAGCAAAGCGAGTCGTTGACGTAGGTGATAGTCCCGTCCAGATTGACGACGAAAACGCCGTCTCGAACAGCTTCGATGATAGATCTATAGCGGCTGGTACTCTCTCCGTTATCCCCCAAAGCATCGTTATGGGGGCCTGTGTCCATGGGTGAACTTCCTACTAATTCATGATAGATGTTTTCATCGACGGATCATACGTCGTGAAGAGGGATACCCGCCAGTGGAGACCTAGCATCACAGAATTGGCTACGAGTTGCGAGAAATCATCTGTAACAATGTTCAGGATCATGAGGGGACAGGAAGAACTCCGACTAAGTTACGCGTTATAGACTAGTCGAAATGAATCCCGGAATTACGAATCTGAATTTGAGAATCGAGTCTCAATTACCGAGGACTGCGAACGCATTATCCTGGACGATTGCGATCGGTTCGGGACTGGCCTCGAGCAGTACTTTCCCCCGAACCTCCGGAGACACCAGGGTGCGTTGGGACTGGTGGTATTTGATCGATTTCTCGATGAGAGAAGCGAGTTCAGCCCACTGATCCTGAAACGCTTCTTTAATCAGATAGTCCGTGACTCGGGCTGCAATCGCTTTGCTCGCGACCGTTTCGTTCCCCTCACTCGTAAAGAGGATGAACGGAATCTCGGGTGGTTTCGGCCCTTCACCCGGAAAAGCCCGTGACCTTGTCCCCGATGAGATTTTCCACTTCTTGCTGCGTAACCGTGGCAGCGTCCCCGGGGATGGTACGTGTGAGGGCCGCCGTGGCGGCACCGTATTCGAGGGCGCGTCCGACGTCGTCGCCCGCCATTCGGCGAGCGAGGAACGAGCCAGTCAGGGCATCCTCGGCACCGAGGGGATTGACGGTATCGGACTCGTAGGCATCGTGATCGTGGATGACGTTATCGTGCCAGGCGATGGCGCCATGTTCCCCCTGGCTGACGACCACCGTCTTGAAGTCATACTGCGAGGCGAGGCTGTGGGCGATTTTGTTCGCGTCCTGGTCGTCGTAGCCGAGCACTTCCTTCGCGTCCCGGTCCGAGGTCACGAAAATGTCGATCGCGGGAAAGAGTTTGGTGAGAGTCTCTCGGGCTTCATCTGCCGACCAGAGTTTCGACCGATAGTTGAGGTCCATGGCCGTCGTTGTCCCGGCGTTATGTGCTACCTTGAGGAGATCCACCGTCGTTTCCCGGAGCGTTCCCGAGAGCGCCGG
This sequence comes from Natrialbaceae archaeon, assembly GCA_046710005.1. Classification (GTDB taxonomy): domain Archaea; phylum Halobacteriota; class Halobacteria; order Halobacteriales; family Natrialbaceae; genus DATFIX01. The sequence goes on along the minus strand of JBKEGM010000079.1, from coordinate 7,960 downwards.
GGTGACCCCGGTCGTGTAGAACGCCCGAGCGTCCTCGATTTTCTCCGTATTGAGTTGATCGACGGTGCAATCCTTGACGGCGGAATTCTTCCGGTCGTAGATGACCTTCGTCCCTCTGGGACGCACTCCGTTTTCCAGGTAGAAGGCTCCCTGGCGGCCCCGCTCGCTCCAAATCACGTCAGTCTCGATTCCGTGGCGCCGGAGTTCACCGACGACCCGGCGTCCGAGTGGGTTGTCCGGCAGTTTCGACATCCAGGTGGCGGTCGCGCCGAGTTTCTCGGCGGCGATGGCCGTGTTGCTTTCCGGACCCGCCGCCCGACACTCGAACTCGGCCGCGTCTTCTACCCGCTGTTGCCCCGGTGGCGAGAGTCGGAGCATCGTTTCGCCAAACGTCACGAGATCCGTCATCGCTTCCACCCCGGCGAGGAGACCGCTGCCATCCTGTAACGCGCCATGGTTCGTTCCAACGGGCGGGCGTAGTATAAGTTTCCCCGATGGGATTCACCGACTGAAGTCACGCAGGGGGGTTCGGGTTGTCTCCCGTCCCGTACCATGAGGGATGGGTTCATGTTGCGTGGGGTATTTTGTCGTTCGGCCACCAATTGGACGAATGACACGGGTGAGCAAACATGGCTGACAAACCCCATCAGAACCTGGCAATCATCGGTCACGTCGACCACGGGAAGAGCACCCTCGTCGGACGGTTGTTGTTCGAGACCGGCAGCGTCCCGGAGCACATCATCGAGCAGTACCGCGAGGAGGCCGAGGAGAAGGGCAAGGGCGGCTTCGAGTTCGCCTACGTCATGGACAATTTGGCAGAAGAGCGCGAGCGCGGCCTCACGATTGATATTGCCCATCAGGAATTCGACACGGAAGAGTACTACTTCACGATCGTGGACTGTCCTGGCCATCGTGACTTCGTGAAGAACATGATCACGGGCGCGAGCCAGGCCGACAACGCCATTCTCGTCGTCGCGGCTGACGATGGCGTCGCGCCCCAGACCCAGGAGCACGTGTTTCTGGCGCGCACCCTCGGCATCGGTGAACTCCTGGTCGGCGTGAACAAGATGGATCTGGTCGAGTACGACGAGGACCGCTATCGGGAGGTCATCACGGAAGTTAAAGACCTGCTGAAGCAGGTCCAGTTCAGCACCGAGGACGCCTCGTTCATCCCGATCTCCGCGTTCGAGGGGGACAACGTCGAGTCGTCGTCGGACAACACGCCGTGGTACGACGGCCCGACCGTCCTGGAAGCCCTGAACGAATTGCCGGAGCCGGAGCCGCCAACGGACGCGCCACTTCGGCTCCCTGTCCAGGACGTTTACACCATTTCTGGCATCGGGACCGTCCCCGTCGGCCGTGTGGAAACCGGAATGATGGAGCCGGGCGACGTCGTGAGTTTCCAGCCGTCGGAGGTGAGCGGTGAGGTCAAGACGATCGAGATGCACCACGAAGAAGTCCCGGAGGCCGGCCCCGGCGACAATGTCGGGTTCAACGTCCGCGGGCTCGGGAAGGACGACATCCGCCGAGGTGACGTCTGTGGCCCGGCGGACGACCCACCAACTGTCGCCGAGACCTTCACCGCGCAAATCGTCGTGATGCAACACCCATCGGTGATCACACCCGGTTACACGCCGGTTTTCCACGCCCATACGGCCCAGGTCGCGTGTACGATCGAGTCGCTCGACCAGAAGATCGACTCCTCCAGTGGCGAGGTCGAAGAGGAGAACCCCGACTTCATTCAGGCCGGGGACGCGGCCGTCGTGACGGTGCGCCCACAGAAGCCGCTCTCGGTCGAACCGAGCAGCGAAATCCCCGAACTGGGGAGCTTCGCCATTCGCGACATGGGCCAGACCGTAGCCGCCGGGCGGGTGCTCGACGTCAACCAGAAGTAGCCGTCTCGCCGACTAGAGTCGGTGCCGCGTCGGTCCCCTCGACCGACGTGTCGTAGCCGAAGGTCCGGAGGAGTTCGACGCTCGTGGTGACGTGGTCGGTCGCGCTCGGGATCCGAACCCGACCGCCGGCGAGCGCGACGAAGACGGCCAGTTGGTCACCCATGTGGCGGTCGACCGCCGCGTCGCTCTGGAGGAACTCATGGGCAGCATCGGCGGCTTCCCGTCCCACGTCTTCGGCCGGTTTTCCCGTCTCGCCGAGGGCGTCGAATCCCACGATCGCGTCTTCCGTGTCGATCCGCATGAGCACGGCCGACCCGGCCGAATCCGCATCGACGGTCCTGACGGTTCGCTCGACGAGCGGAACCTCTTCGTCGGAGACCGACTCGTGATCGGAGTGATCGACCTCGGAATCCGAGTCCCCGTCGGGCCGGTCGATTTCGGGAACCGCTTCGACCACGGTGTCGGCCTGTCGTTCGGCCACCGAGGCGTGCGCCAGGTCGGTCGTCTCCGTCGAGTCCACGCGGGCAGCGATCGTGGAACCTCGCTCGGGCAAATCGATCCGACCGATCGACGACGGCGCGAGCCACAGCGTCGCCGTCCCGCCGCCGGTCGGATAAAACCCTCGTCGGTCGACCTCGACGGCGGCCTGAAGACCGTATTCGCGAAGGAGCGGGAGTTTCACTCGTCGGAAGTACGCCAACGACGGCGACCACTTCACGTCGGTCCCGCCGGTTGCTGTTACCGCGATCGGTTCGTCCGGCCTGGTCGCCAGCGGAAGGACGGCGTCGAACAGGAGGGTCAGACTGCCGGCGGTGCCGACGTCGACGGCGTAGCCGCCAGTGTTGATTCCATTTGGACGGAACGTCACCGTCGTCGAGCCCTCGCTCGCGCCGTCGACCTCTGCGTCGCAGATGTCCGCGAGCAGGCGGACGGCCGTGAGGTGCTGTGGACGGAGTCCCGGCGTGCTTCGAGCACCTCTGACTCCCTCGATCCTCACTGGTACGTCCTCGAGCGCGGCCAGGGCTATGGCCGTTCGGACGAACTGACCGCCTGCCTCGGAACCGTCAAGTTCGAGCATGGTAATATGGTATACTGCGAGGTAATCGTCGTTTTACTGCGATTCGTGCTTCGTTTCGATGCGCCGCTGGGTCGTTTCAGTAACCTCACCCAGTCGATCCGAGATTTCGACGGCGTACTCGGCCGGGTCCGTTATTTCTTTGATCGAGCGCGGGAGTTTCGCTAGTTCGGAAAGGGTTCGATCCCGGATGCCGTCGAGGTCGGGAAGGTCATAAACCATTTCGCCGCCCTCGACGACGGGCTCCAGGAGGGGTTGCCCCGGGAGGTTGTCGTCCCTGAGGCCGATCACGTCGCGCACGTACTTGCCGTCACTTACCTCGCGGCTGACCTGCTTGGGGTTCGGGTAGGTGACTTTGCCGGTCGAGAGCTTCATGCTCGGCTCGAACTCGCCCTCGCGCTCGATCGCGGTTAGCTTGTAGACCACGTCGATCGCCGGGGCGTCCTTTGTCGTCGCCAGTGCCGTCCCGGGGCCGAACCCGGTGGCGACACCGTCGTCCTCGAAGAACTCCGTGATCGCGTACTCGTCCATGCCCGAGGAGACGATCAGACCGGTGTCGTCGTCGATGATCTCCGCGACCTCTTGGGAAAGCGAAGCGAGGTCGCCGGAGTCGATCCGGACGGCCGAGATGTCGACGCCCGTCTCCTGCGCCACGTCCATCGCGAGTTCCGCCCCGGCGACCGTGTCGTAGGTGTCGACCAACAGGACCGAGTCCTCGCCGTACTCATCGACGAACGCTTCGAAGGACTCCCGTTCGGTGTCGAAGCTCTGGATCCACGAGTGTGCCATCGTGCCGAAGATCGGGATGTCGAACGCCTCGCCGGCCGCCACGTTGGAAGTCCCATCGAACCCGCCGACGTACGAGCCTCGCGAGGCCTTCATCCCGGCGTCGGTCCCGTGGGCGCGTCGACACCCGAAATCGACGAGGCTTTGATCCTCGCCGTCACGGCGGACCATGTCCCGCATCCGGGCGGCCTTCGTCGCCACCAGCGATTGGTAGCCCACCTGATTGAGGAGGGCGGTTTCCAGGAGTTGGGCCTCCATCAACGGGGCCGTCACCTCCAGCATCGGCTCGTCGGGGAAAACAGGCGTCCCCTCTGGAATCGCCTGGATCTCCCCGGTGAACTCGAGGTCCGCGAGGTATTCGAGGAAATCGTCGTCGAAGCCCTCGCCAGCAAGGTAGTCCAGCATCTCGTCGTCGAATGAGAGATTCTCCACGTAGTGCAACGCTTGCTCCAGGCCCGCCGCGATCAGGTATCCGCGGTTCGCCGGGAGTTCGCGGAAGAAGAGGCTGAACGTTGCCTCGGGGTTGTGGTCCTCACGGTAATACCCCTGGAGCATCGTCAACTCGTAGAGGTCGGTAAAGCCCGTCAGGTTCGACGGCGTGACGAACCCGAACTCGGTCTCGCTCATGGACGGCGTTTCGGGAAAGGCGACCTTAAGACTGGCTTCACGCGAACCTCGTGCCGGTAGGGCAGGACGGGAGCGCCCTACCGGTGCCCTGGGTAGTCACGTTCGAAGCGGTCCTCGATCTCTTCGCGATCGATCTGGATGATCACCGGCCGACCGTGGGGGCAGGCGTAGGGGTTATCGCAGGCGTCCAGCGACTGCAGAAGGTCCATCACGGACCCCTCGGTGAGCGCAGTGTTGCCGGTGATCGACGGATAGCAGGCGAGGTCGGCGACGAGATCGTCGGCCAGGGCCTCCACGGCCGTCTCACCCTTGCGGTCCGCGGAGAGAAACGTGTCCAGAACGTCCCGGAGGGTCTCCGGTTCTAGCGTCTCAGAGAAGACGGCCGGTACCGCCGTCACCTCGACGCGGCGGTCGTCGGTCAGCGAGGCCCGAAATCCCAGTCGTTCCAGCGCCTCCCGGTGGGCGTCGAACGCAGCCGCCTCGCCGGCGGTGAGTGACATCGTTACCTCCTCGGCCAGCGCCTGGGCAGTCGTGTCGTTCTCGAACGACGCCGTCAGGCGCTCGTAGTTGACCCGTTCGTCGGCGGCATGCTGGTCGATCAGTGCCAGGCCGTCCTGGGTCTCGCAGACGATGTAGGTGTCGGTGACCTGTCCGAGGACCCGAAGGGCCGGGAGCGTATCGAACGCTGGTGAGCGATCGACCGTGTCCCCGCCGAGGGTCCGCTGATCGACCCTGTCCGAGATCCGGCCTCCGGTCGGGCCTTCGCCGGGAGTCGCTTCGTGATTTTCCGGTGCTTCCTCCGGTTCCGGGCCCGTCGTGGTCGAATTCTCGGGGTCCCGACTCGGTGGGCCGGACTTCGCGGGTGAATCGGTGTCCGCCATCGGGTCAGTTCCCGAGGGGCCGCTCTCTTCCGTCGGGTCGTCGGCCTCCACGGACGGTCCCATCCCGCCCGATTCGTCGATCTCCCGTCGATTGGTTTTGGCCCCCGATCCCCTGTTTGCATCCCGACCTTCCGACGGTGACTCCGCCGCATCGTTTGGTTCGATTCGCTCCGTTTTGCCATCATCACCTTGCCGGGCGACCGATTCCCAGTCAGTCTCACTCTCGGTGCCTCCCGAAACGGTTGTCCTGTCAGGCGATTGCTCTTCGACTGCCCCCGGTGAGACCTGGGTTTCCCCTGCCTGTGACCGGCCCCGAGGGGCCGACGATCGAACGAGACCGTGCTCGACGAGGGCCTCTTCGACGGCCGTCCGGACCTGATGACGGACCGCCTCGCTCTCGCCGAACCTGACTTCCATTTTTCGGGGGTGCACGTTGACGTCCACCTCGCCCGCCGGCAGTTCCAGGAAAACGGCCGCGAATGGGTAGCGATCCCCCGCCAGCTGTCCGCCGTAGGCGTCGACGACGGCCTCCCGAGCGGTGGACGAGGTGACGTACCGATCGTTGACGAAGGTGGAGAGATATTCGCGGGTGCTCCGGTTCGTCTCGGGATGACTGACCAGTCCCCGAACGCGGTCGAGCGGCCCATCGTCGAAGGCGCGATCGACGGGGATCATCCCCTCGGCGACCGCCCGGCCGTAGACCGACATGACGGTCGACTGCAAGTCGCCTTGCCCGGGCGTCGCGAACGTCTCGCGCCCATCGTGGGACAGCGAGACGGCGACGTCGGGGTTGGCCAGCGCGTACTGGGTGACGACCCGGTTGACGTGCCCGAACTCCGTGGCTTCAGTCTTCAGGTACTTCTTCCGGGCGGGCGTGTTGAAGAAGAGGTCCGACACCTCGACGGTCGTCCCCTCGGGACAGCCGACGCGCTCGACGGACTCGACCTCCCCGCCCGCGTAGACCAGTTCGGTCCCGGCGCCGTCGGTCTCCCGGGGGCGGGTACGGATCGTCAGGCGCGACACCGCGCCGATGGCGTGCAGGGCCTCGCCGCGAAAGCCCAGCGTAGCGACCCCGGACTCGAGGTCGTCGATGTCCCGGATCTTGCTGGTCGTGTGCTCCTGGACCGCGGCGCGCACGTCGGTCTCGGTCATTCCCTCGCCGTCGTCGCGCACGACGATGCCCTCGGTGCCGCCCGCCTCGACGGTCACCTCGACGCGTGATGGGTCGGCGTCGAGGCTGTTCTCGACCAGTTCCTTCACCGCCGAGGCCGGACGCTCGACCACCTCGCCGGCGGCGATGCGCTCGACTGTAGACTGGTCGAGCGTCAGGATGGCGGTCGCACGGTCGTCTTCACCTGCGGCGTCGCTCACGGCTGTACCCCCTCGCCCGTTTGCCCCACATCCGTGTTCATAGTTGTTGTCTCACCTATCGCGTCCCGTTCGTGAAAACGTCACGGGAAGGGGCAGAGACGGGTGGATCGGGAACTAACGGACTGGATTTCTGGACGGACAATCCCGAAGCCACGGTGTGCACTCCGGACGTTGTGGAACGATCAAACCCGTTTTCTTGTTACCGATCAGAAGTCAGCTAGCGTCGCCTGATCCCGCTTGAGTGCCCGCGTTTGGTAGCCGTGCTCGGTCGTGAGGTGGCTGGCAAATTCCTCGGCGAAGCCATGGTGGGTGTATACCCGGTCAGGATCGACCGCCCGGACGATGTCCACCAGTTCGTCGAAGTCGGCGTGATCGGAGATGGGGAACCCGGCGCCGTACCCGCGCCGAAAGCGGAATGAACGATCGATCGCCCACCCTGAGAACCCGGCCGTGACCACGTCCTCGCGTTCGAGGAGGCTCCCGACGGCCGCTCCACGTGCCGCGCCCCCCGGGGCGACCAGGACGTCGCCCGGTTCGAGGTCGCTCCCATCCGTGACACCGGCGTCCCCGTCAAAGCGCGTGACGTCGAACGAGAGGTCCAGATGGGACTCGATCACGGCGTTCACGTCGGCCACCGTGTCGGTGACGAAGACCCGCGACCGACCGGCATCGCCGGCAATTCGCTGGAGTTTCTGGGCCCGGCCGAGCGAGTACCCGAACATGACGGCGATCCGGTCGCGGGTGTCCGCGAGCCAGTCGTGGATCTCGTCGAGAACGTCGTCGGTCGGCGGGAGTCGGTAGTCGGGCGTCCCATACGTGGCCTCGACGATCAAGACATCGGCGTCAGGCGGGTCGAACCCATCGAGGTAGAACCGATCCCGGGGGCAAACGTCGCCCGTGTAGAGATACCGCCGGCCGGTGTCCGGGTCTGTCACCCTCGCGGCACGGGACCCAGCGACGTGGCCGGCGTTCAGGAGGTCGACGTTCGCGGGTGTGTCAGCGACCTCGATCGTCGCGTTTTGTCGCCGTTCGACGAGGGCGGCAGTCAGGGGGGAGCTGACTACGGGCCCTGGCTTGCGCCCGACTTGGTGATCGGCGTGGGCGTGGCTCAGTACGCGCACGTCGCCGGGGGCGGTCCCGTCGAAGACGACTCGGTCGCCGGACGTGAGTTCGAGCGTCACGCCCCGACCCAGTCGGACCCGGGGTTTCACAGCGGGAGGAAGGGCCTCGGCGCGAAAAGGGGTTACTACTCCGCATCGTCGGGACTCAGGTCGCCGTTGCCATCCGTCACCCGTGAGCAACAACTCGATTCGACAGTCCGTCAC
>JBKEGM010000078.1:0-9622 GCA_046710005.1 Natrialbaceae archaeon | reverse complement strand
GTTTGGCGAGCCGGAACGCCGTCTCGCGACCGATGCCATTCGTGCTCCCCGTCACGAGCGCGACCGAATCCATGAGGGCCGATTCGGCCCCGGAATCGCCGGTCATACTGGCGATCAGGGCCCGGACCGCGTTCAGGGTTTGGATACGAACCGGGAGACCTCCTCGAATCCCTGTTCAGACGACGGCCGACGCGGCCGCCGTCGTGATCGCCACGCCGATCATCCAGCCGAACCCGGCGCCCCCGACCAGTGCCATCGCTTGCCGGGAGTCCTCTTTCGTCCAACTGCTGTTCATGTCGAGGTACTCCTGGAGGTTCTCCATCTCCCGACCGGCCATGATGGTGCCCGACCAGCCCAGGAGGCCGAGGCCCAAAAAGAGCGCGCCGATCGCGAACGCTTTCCGGTTGGCGAAGCCGACGTCCCCCGAGTACGCGAACAGGCCAAGGACTGCGAGCGCACCGAGTAGCACGCCGACGAGGAACCCGCGCCCGACGAGGCGGGCCCGGGGGGCGAGGGACGATCGGAGGTCCTTCACCATCGGCTTAATCGACGGCCTCCCGCATTCGCGGGTCGAGGGCGTCCCGCATGCCGTCGCCCAGGAGGTTGAACCCCAGGACGGTCAGAGCCAGGAACAGGCCGGGGAAGAAGGACCACCACCAGAAGCCCGACAGCAGGCCCTTGTCGACGCCCTGCGAGAGCATCATCCCCCACGTCGGCGTCCCCGGTTCGGCGCCGAACCCGAGGAACGACAGCGCCGCGAGGTCGATGATGGCCAGCCCGAAATTGAGCGTGGACTGAACGGTGATGGGCGCCAGCGTGTTCGGCGTGATGTGCCTGATCAGGACCCGCGGGTCCTTGGCGCCGATGGCGATGGTGGCCTCGATGTACTCGTCCTCGAGCACCTTCAGCGCGGCACCCCTGACGACCCGGGCGAACCGCGGCGTGTACACCAGGATGAGCGCGATCGTCGCCCGCCACAGTCCCCAGTTCTCGGGGAGGACCGCGACCAACGCGAGCGCCAACAGCAACGACGGGAACGACAGGAGGACGTCCATCGTTCGCATGATCACGTTGTCGACGAAGTCGCTGTAGTACGCGGCCAGCGTCCCGAGGCTGACGCCCAGGAGCGTCGAAAGCCCGACCGTGATCGTCCCGAACTTCATGGCGTACCAGGCGCCGTACAGGACCCGCTTGAAGATGTCACGAGACTGGAGATCCGTGCCGAACGGGTATTGCAGGCTCGGGGCGAGGAACTGGTCGTCCGGTCGCGCCGAAAGCTTGCCGGCCGAGATCACCGCCTCGCTCATGAAAAATCGCGAGTACAGGGCGACAACCACTATGACCCCGACAATTCCGATCCCAAACAGCGCGAGTCGGTTCGTGAACAGGTCGCTGAGGAACGGCGACGACCGGATTTTGTCGAGCAGACTCCGGCTCTCGGTCGACGTCTCGATATCCGTCGCGGTCTCTTGACTCATACGACCCACCTCCGGGAGTCACCGGCCCCTCGATTCGACGGAACGACGCGGCGCGTCTCGACTGCGAGTAATCCGTTCATTGTTCGATCCTCGGGTCCAGGTACGAGTAGGTGATGTCAACGCCCAGGTTGACTAGGGTAAACAGAAGCGCGAACAGCAACACGGTCCCCTGAACGACGGGATAGTCGCTGCTGTTGATCGCCTCGACGAGGAGGGTCCCGATGCCGTTGATGGTGAAAACGGTCTCCGTTAAGATTGCGCCCCCGAGCAGCGTTCCGAACTGAATGCCGATGACAGTGATGACCGGGATGAACGCGTTCCGGAAGCCGTGTTTCATGATCGTGATACGGGAACCCTGCCCCTTCGCGCGCGCCGTTCGCATGTAGTCCTTCCGAACGACCTCGACCAGCGACGAGCGCATCATCCGGGAGGTGAGCGCCATCGAGTAGATCCCGAGCGTCAGGACCGGCAACAGCAGGTGCTTGAGCGCCGAAACGAACGCGTCGGGGTTGAGCGCCATCGCGGTGTCGAGGATCACCATGTTCGTCACCCACGCCACGTCGTACTGGGTGCCGATGCGGCCGAACGTCGGGAACCAGCCCAGGTAGACCCCGAACACCATGATGAGCAGCGGACCGCTCCAGAAGATCGGCACGCTGATGCCCGCCAGCGCACCGACGCGAGCCAGGTGGTCGGTCCAGGAGTCCTGTTTGATCGCCGAAATGATTCCCAGCGGGATGCCAAAGAGGATCCCCGCGATCTGGCCGAGGATGGCCAGTTCCAGGGTGACCGGGAACCGCTCGATCAGGATGCTCTTGACGGGTTCGCCCTGCTGGACCTGGTAGGAGTCGCCGAACTCCAGCTGGACGATGTCGGTCAGGAAGTCGATGTACTGGACGTACATCGGTCGATTCAATCCGAGTTCGGTTCGCACCTGTTGGACGAACTCACGTGAGGCTCGCCGGCCCGCGATCAGGCGCGCGGGGTCCCCTGGCGACAGGTGCAACATGGCGAACACGAACGTCGCGACCCCGATGAGCACCGGGATCAATAACAACAATCGTTTGAGTACAAATCGACCCGAGACCATTGTCACCCAGTGACGCAGCAATGGGACTTAAAATGATACGGTTTGGGGACGGAAAACCCGCCGCCTGCTCCCTTTATTCCACCGTCACGTTGGCAAGGAACGGACCGCTGATCGGCGCGATCGTGAAGTTGTTGACGCGGTCGTGGACGCCACGCAGTTCGCTCGCGTGATCGAGGAACACCCACGGTGCCTCGTCATGAGCGATCTTGGAGGCTTGCTCGTACAGGCTACGGCGTTCCTCCTCGTCATAGGTCGTTTGCCCCTGCTCGATGAGGTCGACGTACTCCGAGTTCGCCCAAGCGGACGCGTTCAGGGTGTTGAAGTTCTCGGCGTCGTAGCTAACCCAGTCCTGGCCCTCCGGGATCTCCGCACCCGGCGTGAGCAAGGCGTTGAAGAAGTTGTCCGGGTCGGCGTTGTCGGTCATCCACCCGAGGAAACAGGCGTCGTGTTTGCCCGCGTTGGTGTAATCGAGGAACGCGTTGAACTCCATCGTTTCGATCGACACCGTCAGCCCGATATCCTCGAGGTTGGACTTCACGTGCTGGGCTGCCGAGTCGGGCGAGGGGTTGTAGGTTCGCGGGTTCCGGAACGTGGCCAATTCCACCTCGAACCCGTCGCCGTAGCCTGCTTCTTCGAGCAGCGCCTCGGCCTCGTCGGGATCGTACGGGTACGGATCGACGTCGTCGTTGTAACCGACCATGCTTTCGGGGACTGGCTGGCTCGCCTGGACCGCCAGACCGCTGAAGATGTTTTCGACCAGTGTCTCCGTGTCGACGGCGTAGTTGAAGGCCTGGCGCACTCGCCTGTCCTTGAACTCGTCCCGGCGATCCATGTTCATCGCCAGATACCCGACGTTGATGCCCGCCGTCGTCACCAGTTCCGCGCTGTCGGAATCCTCGATCGTCCCGGTCGTCTGGGCGTCCAGTCCGTCGATGATGTCGACGTCCCCAGTTTTGAGCGATTGCGCCCGCGAGGAGTTCTCGGGGATGGCCGAGAAGACGACCTCGTCGACCTTCGCGTTCTCGCCCCAGTAATCGTCGTACTTGTTGAGTCGGATGAGGCCGTTTGCCTGGCTCCAGCTCTCGAACGCGAACGGACCGGTTCCCATCGGGTTCTTTCGGAGGGGCTCGTCGTTCTCGATGGCCGACTTCGAGATGACGGCCATCGCGAACACTGCGAAGTTCCGGAGCATCGGGGCATATTTCTTCGACATCGAGATTTCGACCTCGTAGTCGCCGGGCGTGTTGACCTCCTCGATCGCGTCCAGGAGGTACGGGCCGTAGTAGGACCGCGTCTCCGTCCCGACGAAGTATTCGTAGTCTTTATCGAGGAACCGCCGATACGTGGCTTTGAAGTCCTCCGACGTGAACTCCTCGCCGTCGTGGAACGTTGCCCCTTCTCGGAGGCTGAGCGAGACTGTTTGGCCCTCGAGTGTGAAATCCTCGGCCAGGCCGGCGCGGAGTGTCGTCTGCCCAACGTCGAACTCGACGACCTGTGAATAGATCTGTTGCATGACCTTGGCGTCCTCGCCGGAGGAGGTCGCCTGCGGGTCCAATGTCCCCGAGTCGTTCCCGCGGCCATAGGTGATCGTTCCGCCCGTATCACCGCCGTCGCCGTCCGTTTCAGTCGTGCCTTCTCCACCATCGTCGCCATCGCCGGTACACCCGGCCAGTGACGTCGTCGCCACCGCGGCTGTAGTGCCAGCTATCTTCAGGAAGTTACGCCTATCGACTTCGGTGCCATTCTCTGCCATGGGACTAACATATCAACCTGCCCATTTAAGTATTATGCAGCGTGTCAGGTGGTTACCGTTATAAAATCGGCAACGGCGGCCGGTTGTTGCGGGCCAACCCCGTCAGGGTTGATCGAAAAGGTGACACGACGCTGGATGGGCAGTCTCCTGGAGAACGGGACGCTGGTGCTCGCAGATGCTTTCGTAGCGGTCACGGAGGATTTCGGCAGCCGTTTCCCACTCTTCCTCGACGACGTGTTCGAGCGCCTCTCTGACGACTGAACCGTCGGTGCCCGAGGGTTCGGTCTCGAAAAACTCGTTCACGAGTATGTCGAGGAGATCCGTCTGCACCTCGCCACCGTCGGCGACCACATCTCCTGTTGCTTGCTCGGCGAGTTCCTCCCGATGGGCCTCCATGTCAATCGCTTCGTTCGCGATTCGTTCGCGGAGGTCCATGATTTCCCGGAAGGTCTCCTGGTCGACGTCGACGTCATCCGGTGGGATGATCTGCGGGCACCGTGTATGGAACCGACAGCCTGTGGGTGGGTCGATCGGACTCGGAACAGAGCCCTTGAGGAGGATCCGATCGGCCTCGACCCGCGGATCGGCCACCGGAATCGCCGACAGAAGCGCCTGCGTGTAGGGATGCTTCGGGTCCGCGAACAGTTCCGCCGTCTCCGCAACCTCGACGATCTCGCCGAGATACATCACGGCAACGCGATCGGACACGTGCCGGACGACGGAGAGGTCGTGGGCGATGAACAGGTAGGTCAACCCGAACTCGTCCTGGAGTTCTTCCATCAGGTTGAGGATCTGCGCCTGGACCGAGACGTCGAGTGCGCTCACCGGCTCGTCCGCGACGATGAAATCGGGGTCGACCGCGAGTGCTCGTGCGATACCGACGCGCTGGCGCTGGCCCCCTGACATCTCGTGTGGATAGCGGTCGATCTGCTCCCGGGAAAGGCCGACGGCGTCGATGAGGTCGAAAATGCGCTTCCGGCGGATGCGGTCGCGCGCCCAGCCGACCGAGACGCCTACCTCGACGGACTCCTCCCCTTCCGTTATGGCGGCTTCCAGCCCCGGCGGGAGGTCCACTTCAATCCCGTCGGCCGTTTCCTGGCGCACCGTCACCGGAACGCGCGCGACGCCTTCGTCGTCACCGACGAGCACGTCCACGTCCTGATCGAGCTGGACGGTCACGTCGCGGCCGGTCTCGTTGGTGACGTCGGCGACCGGCTGGACGTTCGGATCGGACTCGGGCAATTCATGGATTTTCAGGGGTTCGGCCAGCGTCTGGCCGACGGTCATCCGGGGGTCCAGGCTCGACAGTGGGTCCTGGAAAATCATCTGCATCTCGCGGCGCTTGCGCCGGAGCGCCGACCCGGACAGCGACGCGAGGTCCTCGCCCGAGTACACGACCGTCCCGTCCGTCGGGTCGAGTAATCGCAGGATGGTTCGGCCCGTGGTGGACTTGCCACACCCGGACTCGCCCACGAGGCCGAGGGTTTCCCCTTCGCGGATGTCGAAGGAGACGTCGTCGACGGCCTGCACCGTCTGGGGTTCGTCGGCGAGCACCTCGTCGAGCCACCCCTCGGCCCGCGAGAAGTACTTCTTCAGGTTGTCGACCTCCATCATCTTCTCCCCGATCTCGTGCTCGCCTGCCGTGATCCCCTCCTGGGTTTCCTCGTAGACGCTCCTATCGAAGTCCTGGAGGATGCATTTCGAGCGATGATCGATATCCTCGGGCCCGTGTTCGAGGTCCGGGATTTCCGCTTCGGTACACTCCGGTTCTTCCCACGGACAGCGGTCCGCGAAGTGACAGCCATCGTGCATATCGATGAGGTCGGGCACCTGGCCTGCGATCGGCTTCAGGTAGTCCCGGTCCTCGCGCGGGATCGACTCGAGCAACGCGTAGGTGTAGGGATGGCTCGGATTGTGGAAGATCTCCTCGACGGTGCCGACTTCGACGATGTTCCCGGCGTACATGACCGCAACCCGGTCACAGACCTCCGCGATGACGCCGAGGTCGTGGGTGATGAACAGCACCGACATCCCGAACTCGTCCTGGAGATCATTGATCAGATCGAGGATCTGAGCCTGGATGGTCACGTCCAGGGCCGTGGTCGGCTCGTCCGCGATGAGCAGTTGTGGGCGACAGGCCAGCGCGATGGCGATCAGCACGCGCTGGCGCATCCCGCCCGAGAACTCGTGTGGGTACTCGTCGATTCGCTGGGTCGCCTCGGGAATTCCGACCTCCCGGAGCATCTCGATCGTGTCGTCGAGCACTTCTTCGCTCATGCTATCGCCGCCAATGCGGGGCAGAATCTCGCGAACCGCGTTCAGCCAGGTATCCTTCTTGCGGTTCCCGTATCGGTGGAGTCGGAGGCTCTCGGCCACCTGCTCGCCCACGGTGATCGCCGGGTTGAGCGACGTCATCGGGTCCTGGAAGATCATACTCATCTCCCCGCCACGGATGGCCCGCATCGCGGTCTCGGGTGCGCGCGACAGGTCGATCGTCCCCGTCTCGGTGTCGACGAATCCCTGCGATGCCTGCGCGAACCGGTCCGAGGGGTCACCCCCGATCCCACTACCGATCGAGCGAGCGATGTCCGCGTCGTCGAACCGATCGACGAAGGACTCGACGATATCCGGATCGCGGAAGATCACGTTGCCCTCGGCGACGTAGCCGGGGTCGTCGATCAACCCCATCGTGGACAGCGCCGTCACGCTCTTGCCCGAACCGGACTCGCCGACCAGCCCGATCGTTTCGCCCTCCCGGACGGTGAGGTTCGCCTCCTCGACCGCCCGGACGGTGCCCCGTTCAGTGTCGAAACGCGTGTGCAAGTCCGAGATTGATAGTAAGTTAGTCACTGGCACTCAATGGCTCCGGGCGGGACAAATACCTTTCCAAAGCGGCGTCACGGATCAATCGACCTTGCGCTCGAGGACCTTTCGCTGCGCGACCCTGTAGGAATGGAGGCACCACAATGGGGCCCGGGCAATTCGGCCGGACTGGCGGCGGACTTCGGCGATAAGTCCGCAATGAGCGTTTCCTTGGGAAAACTCCGCCTGGCCTGAACCGTCGCACGGCCTCCGGAGGCTTGCCCGAGAAGGCCTTCGATCGTGAGGAACACTGACTGGCTATGCACCCGGATGGACGGGATTCCGACGATGTGAATTGAAGTAGGCAGGGCGCTTACAGAATTCCAGTGACAGAACAGGCGTATCGTGCTACAGTCGCCGTCGAACCCACGGCAGACACCGACATGCGGGGACAGCCCCATTATCGGCACCGAGGAGACGAACGACAGGGGGTGGCCGAGCCTATCGACGCGGACTCAGTTGCTGACGCGAGGTCGACCCGTTGCCTTTCGGACTCCCTGGCATGGCGGGGGGCCAGCCCATGAAGATCCTGCTGGTCGACGATGATCGGGACACAGTGACCTCGATCCGGGAGCAGCTGGCGGCCGAACTCGACGGCCTCTCCGTCGACATGGTGGAGACGGGGGAATCCGCCATCCACATGATCGACGAATCCGGGGACAGCGAGGACGATTCCGGGTACGATCTCGTCGTCTCCGCCGACGAGTTACCGGGGATGGACGGCCTGGAATTGCTCGACCGTGTCAAAGACCGCGACGGGTGGAACATCCCGTTCGTTTTGATCGTCGGCAGGGAGTACGAGGACGCCGCGATCGACGCCTTCGGCCTGGGTGCCGACAGGATCCTGCGAAAGGAGGGCGACACCGAGGCCCAGCACCAGGTCCTCGCGAAGGGCATCGCCGAAGAAGCCCGACGGAACGACGGCCGCTCCAAAGACCGAAGCGAGGCGCAATTCAGGGAGATCCTGGCTGGCGCCGACGAGGCCATCCTCCTGATCAACGACGGGACCTTCGTCGACTGCAACGACGCGGCGGCACAGCTGCTGGGGTACAGGAGTGGCGATGAGATTGTCGGGGCGACCCCGGCAGCGCTGTCTCCGCCGACGCAACCCGATGGGAAGGGGTCGGCGGACAAGGCCGAGACCATGATCGACATGGCCGCCCAGGGCGGGTATCATCGATTCGAATGGTTACACCGGCGCGCGGACGGTGAGGCCCAGCTTGTGGACGTCTCGCTGACGCCGATCGTCCACGACGGCGACCGGATGGTGTACTGCGTCTGGCGGCCCGCCGCCGGGAAAACAGCGGTCGAGCAGGAGACGGCCAAACCGACCGTCGACGCACCGATCGCCGACGCCGCCGTCCCCCGCGAGACGGGGATTCGGGCGCTCGTCGTCGACGCCGACACGCACCGGGGGAACGTCCTGGCCCACGACGTCCAGCAGCACGCCGACGAGATCGACGTGACGGTGGTTTCGACCGCCAACGAGGCGATCTTCTCGCTGGACTCGCAGGCGGCCTTCGACTGCCTCCTCGTGACGACCGGGGTTCCGGACGTCGACGCCGTGCAACTGATCGAGCAGGTTCGCCGGAACCGCCCGATCCTGCCGACCCTGTTGATCGTCGAGACGGCGGATGCCGAGGTCGTGAATCGAGCGATCGAGGCCGGGGCCTCGGATTACGTCGTCCGACGGTCGGCGGGCGACGCTCCGGTCGCCATCGCCGAGAAGGTCAGGGCCACAGTCGAGCAGTCCCGCCTCCAGCGGGGCGTCCAGTTCAGCCTCCAGCGGTACCGGACCCTGTCGGAATACCTGCCGGACCCGGTCGCGTTCGTCCGTGACGGCCAGGTGCTGTTCTGCAACGAACGGTTCGTCGAGTTGGCCGGGCGGGATCGCGACCGGATATCGGACCGAGAGTTCGCCGAGACCGTCGTCCACCCAGAGGACCGCGACCGGATCGGTCGAGTCATCGAGGCCTGGGACGCCGGTGACGATCCGGCAGCCACGGAAACGGTGCGGATCGTCAGTCCGGACGGATCGGTGCGCCACTGCGAGGTGGCCGGACGAGCGGTCGACGCGGAGGGCCTGTCCGGCGTCCTCGTCTCGTTCCGGGATGTCACGGACCGGAAGCGTCGCGAGACCGAACTCGAACTGGAGCGGGCGCTGTTCGAGACGATCCCGGAGGCCCTCGTCGAATCGCGAACGCGGTCGGCATTCGAGGGAGATGTCGTCGACGCGTTACACGACCAGGGGTACGGCCTGGTCTGCATCGGGGAACCGACTGAAGACGTGCTCGTGCCCAGGGTCGGCCGGGGAGATTCCACGTATGGCGACGCGCTGGACTGGTCGATAACGGACGGACCCAACGCGAACGAGCCATGCATCGGTGCCGCCAGGACGGGAGAGGCACGGTTCCTCCAGGATTTCGAGGACCTGTTCTC
>JBKEGM010000077.1:0-9689 GCA_046710005.1 Natrialbaceae archaeon | reverse complement strand
GGAGTATTTTACGTCCTCTGGAGTGACATTGTTACCATTGTGGAACGTCGGCCGCGGGTCGTCCTTCAGGTTGACCGTCCATTGGGTGCCGTCGTCATTGACCTCCGGTTTGCCGTCGGCCATATTCGGGACGACACCGGTGCCCTCGTCATAGGCATAGAGCCCCTCTACGACCCGGTCGATGACCATCGTGGACGGAACGTCGTTGGCCACAATCGGGTCCATATCGAGTGGGCTTTTGACGAGCGCCATCCTGAGTTTGCCGAGTTCTTCTGGAGGTACCGTCGTGTCCATACCATCATCACCGTCGCCGCCATCCCCACCCTCGGTGGGCGCGGTAGTGGTATCGCCACCATCGCCAGAACAGCCCGCGAGGCCGGCAACTGCTGCCGCCCCAATACCACTGACCATTTGTCTTCGATTCAACAGGACGTTTTCTTTGTTGTTGTCTGCCATGTTTACACCTGACGCGACTACCGAACATGGACGGGGAGAAGATAAAAAGTTGCCTATTGATTGAACCACATAGCGTTTCGAATCGAAAGGAATAATAAAAATTCATAATTACTGGTAATGGCACCAATATTAAAACTGATTGTAACAAAGAGAGCCCTTCGGCGGAGGTGATTTATCCAATTGAGTATAACAAAATTATCTCATCGGCACTACCCGAAAGAGTCACGACATGCAAAAATCCCATATGAGTATAACAAATTCGAATATGATCTCAATTCCAGGGCGACCGTGTGAGATATATTTCTAAAAGACTAAACAAAATGAATCAAATATCGCGAGTATCAAACGTGAAATTTCGTCCCATCCAATTCAGGCTACTACCGGGTGTCATCGCCCCACGCAGGTCAGAAATCACAACTGTTAAACGGTAGTCCCCCGGACCGAATATGTGCGGGCCGGTGGGGTAGCTTGGTATCCTTCGGCCTTCGGGTGGCCGTAACCGCGATTCGAATTCGCGCCGGCCCACGTTTCCCCATTTTTGATCATGTAGCGCCGGCTTTCTGGTGGCCGTAACCGCGTTCTCGTGAGCGAAGCGAACGAGAGCAAGCAAGACGAGCGGAGCGAGTCTCGTGTGATTCGAATTCGCGCCGGCTCATTTTCCCGCCGAACAACGACGAGGAGCGACAGTGACGAGTCCGTGAAGCAGTTTTCGATACCGAAATGGAACGCCCATCGGCCTCGAAACCGTGACCGAATTTGCGAGCCTTGATTCCTTCCGCCTCCCTATTCGTCCCGGTCCTCGACTTCCGTATCAACGCCCGTTTCACGGATGCGAATGCCTTTTTCGGCAAGGTGACGCGTCTGCCGGCGGGCAAAATCCTCTTCGACAGTGCCCTGGGTCGCGAGGAGGACCATCCACGACGATCCCGCCGGTCGCATCGTTCGCCCGGCCCGCTGAGCACCCTGTCGACGTGACCCGCCAAGCCCTGACGCGACGATTGCGAGGTCGGCGTTCGGGAGATCGATGCCCTCGTCGCCGACCCGAGAAATAAGGAGTACGCGTCGCTCCCCTGTACGAAACTCCTGAAGAAGCCGTTCTCGTTGGGCGTGACGGGTTTCACCACTAATAAACGGAACACCGAGTCCCTCAGCGTACTCGGCCCCCTGTTCGAGGTAATCCACAAATATCATGACCTGATCCTCGCGATTGTCGGCCAGGAGGTATCGAATTTCGTCGAGTTTGGCCGGGTTCGCGGCTGCAACCTGTCGTTGCTCCCGACTGTCGACATCGCCGTACTCGCTGCGGTCGGTTTCAGAAGCCCATGGCACGTACCTGATCTCGACGACGGGTTCCTGGACGAATCCCGCATCGAACAGGCCAGACCAGTCCGTTCCAATCGGTGGGCCGATGAGGGTGAAAATCTCGGTTTCCCTATCGTCGCCGCGAACCGGCGTCGCTGACAGCCCCAATCGGTGTTTCGTCTGCAGGTCGGTACTCCGGCGATTGATACTGGCTGGCACGTGGTGAACTTCTTCATAGACGATGAGGCCCCACTCTCGTTGCTCGAACAACTCCCGGTGACGGTCCATGCCGGCGGTCTGGTACGTGGCGATGGTAACAGGTCGAACCTGCTTTGTTCCCCCGTGGTATTCGCCGATCTGGTCCGGAGACAGCGTCGCGTCGTCCATGAGCGCCTCCCGCCATTGCGAGGCCAGTTCGCGGCTCGGAACGAGAATCAGCGTTTCCCCTCCGATTCGTTCCATGATACCCATCGCGGCGACGGTCTTGCCGCTCCCTGGCGGCCCGACGAGAACGCCGGACCCGAGTTTCTCGAACTCGTCGACCCAGTGGCGTTGATAGTCCCTGAGCGAAAGGTCGAGACGGAAATCGATGTCCTCGCCCGTCCCGAGATCGCGGTCGTCCTGAACCGGGTAGCCAGCCTCGTAGAGGATTCGTTTGACCGCAGCGACCGACTCTTCGGCGACCCAACTCTCGGTCTCGGAGATCGCGGCCCGGAGATGTTCATCGTCGAGTTTCTCCCGGGCGACGTTCCCCATCAGGTTCGGGGTCGCAGCGTGGAGGACGACGTACCCGTCTTCATGGGTCCGAAGCGTGAACTGGTGGGCACGGGTCCACTGGTCACCGATCCAGTCCGCCAAAGCCGGGGCCGGTTCGGGCAAGACGGCCCGGACAATCGCGAGGAGATCCTCCAGGTGGTCGAACGGGGCGTTCCAGACGTCTTCCCGACGGACTTCGTAGCGGTACCGGCCGGATCGCGTCGCCTCGGCGAGATGGGCGAACTGCGTCAATCTGGCACGAGTGAACTGCTCGGGCTGGTCGACAACGATTTCCCGGCGTTCGGGAAACGGGACGACCCGTTCCCGTTTGGCGAGGCCAGCCCAATCATGGGGATACCAGACGACGGGGTCGGTCGAGACGTCGAGTCGGTCGACGATGCCGTCGGCGACCAGTTCGGATAGCGCTTCGAACGCCTCCGCTTGGGAGCAACCGGTTTCCCTAGCGAGCTGTTCCGCCGTGACGACGGGACGCTCCAGTCCTTCGACGGCGTCAAAGAAGTCCGCCTCGGAGACCGGGATCTCCGATTCGGGACGTTGGTCGGTACAGTCGTCGGACGGTGTCGACTCGTCCGTTTCGCGATCGGTCACTGCCGGGACCCTGGCGCCTGATCGTGATACAGGTTTCGCTCCCCATTGATCCATCGCAGGTTAACGGCGAACCAGTCCATAGGAGAAAGCGACAGAAGAGCAAGCCAAAAGTCCACGACTCTAGTAGTGAAATGAAACCGACAATAGTGCAACGATCACCACTATTAGCCACGGTTGAGGTTGGATGCTCGTGGAACAGCTATAGGTGAGTAATATCTATATACTGACCTTGCCTCGGGGGTTTGACAGGGAACGTCCCAACGGCCACAAACTCCAGTGCAACTTCATCTGGAGCCCGAAGTCAAGGAACGCGTAGCTCTGCGTCCATCGCGGAACTTCGCTCCGCTCAGTCTGTCAATCGGTGCTTTTTAATTCCCGTGCTTCCCTTTGAGAATGGGTTCCCTATCGAAATTGATCGCTTTGTATTTGTTTCTGATCAAGCTTTGCTCGAATGTGTACTCGCTGTCGGTGAAGCCAAGTGCTGTAATAACATGTCCTTCAGCCTGTACGATGATTGTGTTGGTATGAGCTTGGATTATATCACAGTATTCGTAATCAGTATTTATCCGTTTGTCCATATCGCCCGAACATCGGGACCTGATTGCCGATTCAGTCTTATCTCGATTACAGAATCTTCTGATAAGTCTTCTTGGACTGCGTACACAAGCCATCCTTCTTCACGGGCTCCAGCGATGAGGTCGCTTTCCGGGTACCAGTAACCGTCTTGCTGGACGACACCACTCTTGTGCATTTCCATCCGTGCATCGTTAATGTCGCTTGGCCCGTCACCGATTACGTATATACTTTCCTTTCCAACGTGTTCTCCTAACGCCCGTGGTTGGTTTTGCTCAAGTTGGGTGCCCCCGGCGAGCCCACTAAATTCCGTTTTCCCTGGGAGACCTACTTTTCCTTTTCCCTTGTTTTCTGCAATTATGTTGATCTTGAGCCATTTTCCGTCCTTCACACTGACGGAGAACATCCCCGTATACTCGTCGTTGTCCTCTCCGTAATCGAGTTCGAACTCTAAAGAGTCGTGAACTTCAGCGTCGACAGTCATATCTAATCCGTCGTAATACGAAATGGGTTCTCCGAATGCAGCCCTCGGTTGTTGCACTGTCAGATCCCACGTTTCGACCACCTCTTGGTTATCAACGGTCAACAGCCCCAATGTAAAATCGCCATATCCAGGTGGTTTCATTTCGAACGTCTTCGTTGTGGATTTGTCGGCGCCGAGCGTCCAGTACTGCTGGGTGTTACTGAAGTCCCCCGACCATTGTGAATCGCTTTCCCGTTCGTAGATAATCTGGGTCACAATGGGGGGTGGGTCCTCCCCTGCCTTGACGGTGACAGTCACCGAGTATGGTTCAGCCCACTTAATCTCGGAGGCCTTGGGTTCGACCGAGAACGACACGTCTCCGTCCTCAGATCCATCCGACGGTTCAGGATCGGAGTCATCCTCGGGTTCCGTGTCGGTTGCCCCGTCCGATCCATCAACACGTTCCTCCAGATCTCCGATGATACAACCAGCCAGCGACCCCACCGCCATTATCGTCCCGCCCCGTAGTAGGTATCGCCGCCTCATAATCTATTATGAATGTTGATTATGTTTATATAACTGCCTTAGTATTCCCACACTTATAAAATCGTAATCCGGGTCGCACTGTCCACTGAAACGAAACCATCTATACCGCCAGTGAAAGCGCCGATTGTGAACGAAACCGATGTCACCGCAACCTCCGACCGGACAACGAAACCAGCGCTCTTCGAGAGAGATTCGAAGACATATGCGGGGCAGCGGGCAGACAGTTGTGTTTGGCGAGACAAAGGGCCAGGCACCGAATTTGCCTGTCGGGCCGGGGGTTGATAACCGACGCCAGTCGTGGGCACCGGAACCAACTGAATTTGAATTTGCGCAATATGTTTTTATAAGAACATTTATCGCCCGGGACGCCGTTTCCCAGGTCATGGCCCGTTGTCCAGCCTGCGATTCGGAGATCGACCACGTCATCGCTGAAAAGATCGAACTCACCGGTATCGAGGACGTCATCGAGGAAACGACCCAAAAAGAAGGATACGCGATCGCAACGCTGTGTCCTGATTGTAAAGCGATTATTGGAATATAGCCACCAAGGGGCGAGCGGGCGGCTTTCTCACACGACGTCTCGTTGCTCGAACTCCTGGTGGAGTCGTTCGATCGAGTCGAAGACCATGTCACAATGTGGTCTGACGGCGGGTTTCGGGGCGATGCCGATGCCCTCGCCGGCCACCTGTAACATCGGGATATCGTTCGCCCCGTCGCCCATAGCGACGGTGTCGGCGAGGTCGAGTCCGCGTTCGGCGGCCAGGCGGTGCAGGGCCTCGTCTTTGGTTCCGTCCACCAGTTCCCCCTCGATGTCGCCGGTGAGGGCGCCGTTTTCGGTGGGCAACTGGTTCGAAACGAGGTCGTCGACTTCGATGCCTTCGTTCTCCAGGACGGCGACGACGGCCTCTTCGAACCCGCCCGTCAGGATCACGACGTCGTGGCCGGCACCCCGAAGGGCCGCGATCAGTTCGGCCGACCCTTGCCGCAGTGTGATGCGGTCGTAGGCGGCATCGATACGTGATTCGGGAAGCCCTTCCAGGAGTCCTGCCCGCTCGCGAAGACTCGTTGCGTACGCCACCTCGTCGTTCATCGCCCGATCCGCAATGCCGGCGATTTCGTCGGCGACCCCAGCTTCCTCCCCAAGAAGGACGGTCATTTCTGCGTCGGCGAGGGTGCCGTCGAAGTCGAACGCGAAGAGCATTACGTGGTAATTACTGATGCACCATCCTAAACGATGGGGTGAATGGGGGCGTTGGCCGTTCCACCGGAGTGCCCCACCTTCAAATGGTGTTCCCGCCTGTGTTCGCCCATGGATCCAGAGCGCCTGCGAGCACTCGCGGCGGATGGCGTGGTGTTCATCGAGGACCAGGTCGTCCTGCTCGAACGCACCCACCCGCCAGATGAGGGGCACTGGGTTCTTCCCGGAGGAATGGTCGAGCGCGGCGAAACCGCTGCGGAGGCCTGCGTCCGCGAGGTTCGCGAGGAGGTTGGCCTGGACGTAACGGTCGAGCGGTTTGTAGGCCTGTACGACGATCCGGGTCGCGACGAGCGCGGAAACGTCAGTGCTGCGTATCTCTGCGTTCCCGTCGGTGAGGAGGAGCCTGAGCCGCGCGAGGAGGCCAGTCGGGTTGGGCCGTTCGATCCGGACGATCTTCCCGGGATGGGGTTCGATCACGCGCGGATCGTAGGCGATGCCACGGACCGACGTGATGACGATTGCCGGCCGGCCGACTTCTGATCGTCATATCGGTGAATCATACGGCTATTGAAATGTGGTTAGCATTTACATGGTGTGAAACCACCGAAATAGTATCGGCGGCATGATTAGATTTCGGGATCAATCGGCCATTACTTTCGACAACGATACTGATTCTGACGAAATAGTTAAACTTAATTTACTATTCTCTCCCCGCGATGTCTATCATTTCTATTGATCCTCAGCATGGGAGTATAAAGATTACGCCGAACATATTCTTTTTCTGACCATAATAAATCCCCCTCGTATTTTGGCTGTGTCTTTTCCAGGATATAGGATCAAATACCCTAGAAGACGCCCTGGCGGGCGTCCGAATAGACGAAACGGTGATCGAGAACGTTCCATCAATGAGACGCAAAACACTCGTCATTGCGCTCCTGATCGCCATCGTCCTCCTGCCGACGTGGTTCGTCGCCTTGCACGGCGAACCGGCCTCGGCGGAAATCGAGATCGATCAGAGCGTATCAGAAATGCGGCCGCTCGCAGAGATTATCGACACGCCGAACAAACTGTCGCCGAGCCAGGTCGGGGTCATCGTCTGGGTCGCCCTGTTCGCCCTCGTGGGCGTGCTTGTGGCGGCCCATCGGTTCATGAACGAGGCGGTCAGGCCGCCTTCTGGTGAAGGGATGCCACCCGAGAGCAGGGGGACTGCTACACCCGACGGCGGGGGCGTCGGTTTGCCGTGGTTCTGGGGCGAAAATCGGTGGGTCGTGGAGTATCACGACGCGACCGATGCCAGGGAGGGGATCTTCGTCATGGGTGCCCTGACCGCGCTCGCCATCGCTTTCGGCGCGCTATTCACGGGCGAATACCTCACGCTTGCCAGAACGCAGTACTTCGGCGTTTACGCTGCGGGGATGTTTCTTTCACTGGCGCTGTTGACGGTGGCCTATTACGCCTGGTTCATGCCTCACGTGAAAGTCGCCGAACGGAGGGGCCACTCGTGACTGGGGACAACGAAAGGGAAACCCGATCGAACTGTCCAACCTGTCCATCGCGATCGGAACGGCGTCCGCGCCGACTCGCCGAGGAAACGCGGGCCGCCCTGAAGCGCCGGGACTACGCCAAGGCTCTGGCCACCGTGGGCGGACTGACGGCGGTCGGGAGTCTGGCGGCGCCACTGGCCGGACTGACTCGGGTCTTCGAACGGGAATACACTGGGCCAATCTACTCGGACGGTGTCACGCTCGTGGACGGCGACGGTAACCCGATCAGGGAAGGCACCCTGAACGTCGGCGAGCAACTGACCGTTTTCCCGCAGACTCACCCCGGAATAGAGGACGCACCGACGCTTCTCGTCCGGTTCCCGGAAGAGGATTACGGGGACGGGACGAACCTGGCGTTCACCGTCAGCGGGTATGCGGCCTACTCGAAGGTCTGTACCCACGCCGGGTGTATGGTCGACGACCGGGAGGAGGACACGCTCATCTGTCCGTGTCACTACGGGAAATTCGACCCGAAGCGGGGTGCCGCCGTCACGGGCGGCCCACCGGGCCGGCCGTTACCGCAACTCCCACTCACTCTCTCCAGCGAGGGCGAACTGATCGCGACCGGCGACTTCGAGGGCCGGATCGGCCCAGGGGGCGAGTGATGTCCCGGACAGAGCGACTCTACGACTGGTTCGACGATCGCCTCGATATCGAAACCGGCCGGGACTTCCTCGGCAAGGCGTTTCCGGCGGAGGACTCGTTCCTGTTGGGCGAGATCGCCGCCTTCACGTTTCTCATGCTCGTGCTCTCGGGAATTTTCCTCGGGTTCTTCTACGAACCGAGTACCAGTGCCGTCGAGTACCAGGGAAGCGTCGACCGGTTCCAGGGCGATTCGGTCCCGGGCGCGTTCGCCAGTGTCCTGCAGATCACCTATGACGTCCCCTTCGGGATGTTCATCAGGCGACTCCATCACTGGGCGGCCCACCTGTTCATCGCGTCCATCGGACTACACATGCTCCGAGTGTTCTTCACGGGGGCGTACCGGAATCCCCGAGAACCCAACTGGGTCGTCGGCGGCCTCCTGTCGATTCTCGGGATGGGTGCCGCGTACACCGGGTACGCCCTTCCGTTCGACGAATTCGCCAGCACGGCGACCGGTATCGGGTATACCGTTGCCAACTCGATCCCGATCATCGGTGGGCTCGTTGGGAAAATCGTTTTTGGGGGACAGTTCCCTTCGAGCGCGACGATTCCCAGGCTCTACTTCCTTCACGTCCTGATTATTCCGCTCACAATCGGCGTCCTCTTGGTTGTCCACTTCGGCATCCTGGTCCGGCAAAAACACACGGAGGCGCCAAGGGATGGTGACATCGAGACGACGGATGGGTCAGTCGCCGAGGAAGACGACAGCGTGATCGTCGGCCTCCCCGCCTTTCCCAATCAGGCGGCGGTATCGGCGGTCGTGTTCTTCCTGACCCTGGCGGTGCTGTCGCTATTGGCAGGGTTCCTCCCCGTCCACAACGTCGCCCAGTACGGCCCCAACGACCCGGCTGGGACGCCGGCGTTGATCATGCCCGATTGGTTCTTCATGTGGCTGTATGGCTTCCTGAAACTGCTCCCAACGTGGCTCTCGTTCGACATCCTCGGCGTCCACTTCAGCACCGAGTTCTGGGGCGGGATCGTGCTGCCGACGCTGGTATTCGTGGGCGTGTTCGTCTGGCCGTTTCTCGACCGAACGGACGAGCCAACGCATTTCACCACGTCCCCGTTCGACCGGCCGTGGCAGACGGCCATCGGCGTGGGCGCAGTCGCGTTTATCCTGATTGCCTCGCTGGCCGGGATGAACAACATTGCCGCGGACGTCCTCGGTGTCTCGACCGGCGTGATCAACCCGTGGCTGACGCTCGCGTTGATCGTCGTCCCGATCGGAATCGGTGGGATCGTCTACCGCATGCTCTCCTCCAAGAGAGCATCGGCCGGGGACGAGAGCCCACCTGACGAGGGGACAAACCCTGACGAGAGCGAATCCGGTCCGGAATCGGAGCCCCCGAACGCCACCAAAAATTCGGACGAGGAGGTGTCCGGCGAATGACCGGGTATCGCCTCCCAGACCCGACGTATCGTCGCCTCGATCGCGCAAGTAAACTCGCCGGCATCGCCCTCCTCGCGCTAGCTCTCGAGGCGGGCCTGACGGTAACCGGGCTCGGCCTCGCGGCCGCCGGCATCGGACTCGGCCTAATAACCATCTTCATCGACACACAATGAGCACGCACGACAACCCCGACGAACGAACAGACGA
>JBKEGM010000076.1:0-9740 GCA_046710005.1 Natrialbaceae archaeon | reverse complement strand
AAGATGATCTACGCCACGTCCTCGGCGACGGTTCCAAAGCAATCGGTCGTCGTCAGGAAGGCCTACGGCGCGGGGATCTACGCAATGTCCGGACCGGCCTACGACCCAGAATCGACCCTCGGCCTGCCGAGCGGGGAGATCGCGATCATGGGGCCGGAAGCGGCGATCAACGCCGTCTACGCCCGAAAGCTCGCGGCAATCGACGACGAGGAAGAACGGCAGCAAAAAGAGCAGGAACTCCGCGAGGAGTACCGCGAGGACATTGACGTACACCGCATGGCGAGCGAGGTCGTCATCGACGAAATCGTCCCGCCCAGCAGTCTCCGGGAGGAACTCACCAACCGCTTTGCGTTCTACGAGACCGTCGAGAAAGACCTCCCCGATAAGAAACACGGCACCATCCTCTGAAACCATGACAGGACGATACTACGAGGCGTTCGAGGTCGGCGAGACCATCGAACACGACAAACGGCGAACGATCTCCGAGAGGGACAACCAGCAGTTCTGTGACCTGACGATGAACCAACAGCCCCTGCACCTGGACGCCGAGTTCGCGGGCGACACGCAGTTCGGCGAGCGCGTCGTCAACGGCCTGTACACGATGAGTCTGGCTGTCGGGCTGACCATCCCCGACACCACCGACGGCACGATCGTCGCGAACCTCTCCTACGACGACGTCGAACACCCCAACCCAGTCTTCCATGGCGACACCATTCGAGTCCAAACGACCGTCACGGACAAGCGGGAGACGAGCGACGGCGAACGGGGTGTCGTCACGATGCACGTCGAGGTGTTCAAGGTGGACCCTCAAGCGGACGATGAGGACGAACTGCTCGTCTGTTCGTTCGATCGAACGGCCCTCTCACTCAAGCGCGAATTCGTCGAATAACCGGCCCACAGGCGAGAATTCCGACCTCTTGGGGCATCGAAAACGCTCGATCAGTGACGGATCAGCGACTCACTGTTCTACATCCTGATCGGCGTCCCCAGCACGTTCGAGGACGCGCTCGGCCTGAGTGACGAGCGGGGCGTCGATCATCTCCCCATCCAGCTCGAAGACGCCGGCATCGGTCTCAGTGGCGGCTGCGACGACGCGTTTGGCCCACTCGACCTCCTCATCCCTGGGCGTGAACGCGTCGTTGATCACCGGGACCTGGTCCGGATGGATCGCCATCTTTCCGTCGTACCCAAACTGGACGGCCCGGTCGGTCGCCTCGCGGAGTCCGTCCAGGTCCCCGTAGTCCGTGTAAACGGTGTCGATGGCATCGACGCCGGCGGCGCTGGCCGCGAGGACCACACGTTGGCGAGCGTAGAGCACCTCGGTTCCCTCGCTGGTGCGGGTCGCACCGAGGTCGGCCGCGAGGTCCTCGGCCCCGAACAGGAGCGCATCCGTGGGCTCGGCTGCGGCAATCTCGTCGGCGCTGAGGACGCCGGCGGCGGACTCCACCAGCGAAAGCACTGGCAGGTCAGCACCGTGCCCGTCGAGGAGTTGCGCCAGCGCGGCCACGTCCTCGGCCGAACCAGTCTTGGGAAGCATCACGCTGTCCGGGTGGGTCGCCGACAGCACCGCGTCGAGATCGGTGGCAGCACCGGCCCCGACGGGGTTGACACGGACGCAGAGACGGCGCTCGAATTGGATGTCCCGAAGTACCGACCGGACGGACTCACGTGCGCGCTCCTTGTCGGCTGGGGCGACCGCATCCTCGAGGTCGAAAACGATGACGTCAGCCTCGCCGTCGGCCGCTTTGCGCATCAGTTCCGGATCGTCACCCGGGGCAAACAGCATACTGCGACGGGCCATAGATACACCTCTCGGTCGCGAAAATTAGGTGTTGGGGAGTACTATCGAGCCGGGATGGATGGACGAGCCTCCGCAGACTGCGGAATCGAACCCGACATCAGTCGGCCGGTTCAGTCCGCTCGGCGGCCGGACGGCAACCTTCGTTCGTCGCCGTCCCCAGAAGGTAACCGCCAAAGGCCATCATCCGGAGCATCGCCGGGGAGACGATCAAGCGTTCGACGCCCCCGTGGCCGATGGGGCCGAATATCGCCTCATTGCCGCCGTTGCGGGCGGCAAAACTCCGGGAGATGCCAGACTCCATCGTTTGGTCCGTTCCTCTGCACCAGACCCCGTCACCCTCAGGCGTCGAGACGCCAGCCGGCCTTCTCGGCGACGTCGTGAACCGTTTGATACTCCCACCCGGTGAATTCGGCGGCCCGGCGGTCGTCCTCAGTCGTCCCGACGAACACGTGCCGGTCGGTGTCGGTCGCCTCGTTTAAGTCCTGCAGCGCCAGCCACTTGTCGCGATCGCCCAACTCGAAATCCTGCTGCAGGTCGTGCTTGCGAACGTACGCCTCGACGTCGTCGAGATGGTTGTCGACGATACCGACGTACCGACACCAGGTTCTCGCGTCGTCGAACACGCTGTTTGGGTCCGGGAATTGGTCGATCGCCGAAAGCGCAAACCCCAGCGTCATCTCCTTGTCGGGATCTCCATCGGTCGTAACGCTCATGTTCGTCACACTTGGGTTTGCAACTGATAATGCCATGGGCCAGGGGGCCGAACCTATTTGAAACCCCACTGCCAACGATCGAAGCAGTAGGCCGGGGACTGGTCGACGATGACTGACGGGCCGAGCACCAACGACTCCGCTGCTGGCAACTCGAACGATGGCGAGTCCGAACCGTCGAACCGGTCTCCCGACGAATCCGAACGACAGGATCCCGACGACGCATTCGACCCACCGATCGAGAACCGTCGACGGGCCATCGCGACGCTCTTCGGCATCGTCTTCATCGATTTGCTGGGCTTTGGCATCCTCATCCCGATCATCCCGCTCTACGCCGAGGCGTTCGGCGCCAACGAGTTCGTGGTCGGACTCCTCCTGGCGTCGTACTCCGCCACCCAGTTCGTCTTCGCGCCGATCCTGGGCCGCCTGTCCGACGAGCACGGGCGCCGGCCGATCCTCCTGCTCTCGCTGGGTGGGAGCGTCATTGCGTGGACACTGTTCGGACTCGCGACTGCCCTGTGGGTGCTGTTCCTCGCCCGGTTGATCGCCGGCGCGATGGGCGGAAATATCGCGGCCGCCCAGGCGTACGTCGCCGACATCACGCCGCCCGAGGACCGGGCGAAGGGACTGGGCCTGATCGGCGCCGCGTTCGGCCTCGGGTTCGTTTTCGGGCCGGCGCTGGGCGGGATCACCTCCAGTCCGGGGTTCCTCGCGTGGATTGGCGGCGTGCTTCCCTCGGCCGTCCCCGTCACGCAGTTCACGATCCCCAGTTTCACCGCGGCGGCGATCACCGGGCTGAACCTGGTGGTGGCGTTTTTCGTCCTGCCCGAGACCCACGGCGAAACGACCACGACCGACGAGCGTGGGCGGGTCGAACGCCTCGTCGACGCCCTTCGGAATCCCGCCCTGTCAGGACTCGTGCTCTCCTTTTTCCTGCTGTCGCTCGCCTTCTCTGGGATGGAAAGCATGTTCGTCCTGTTTACCAAGGACGTGTTCGACTACGGGACGACGGCCAACGGCTACCTCCTGGCCTACATGGGCGTGGTGGTCGCGATCGTCCAGGGCGGGATCGTCGGCCGACTGACAAAGCGATATGGTGAACGCCGGGTGGCGGTGGCGGGCGTCGCAATCATGGGAATCTCGCTGGCCGCGCTCCCCTTCTCCAAGGCGCTTGGATCAACCCTTCCTGCCGTTGGGCCACTCGTCGGAATGCTTCCGACCGTCCCCGGCGGGGTCCTCGTCATGCTCGCCGTGCTCTGCTGGCTGGCCGTGGGGAACGGCCTCGCGAACGTCTCGCTGACGACGCTCGTCTCAAAGAACGCCGCCGAGGAAGCGCAGGGCGGTGCCTTTGGACTCACCCAGAGCGCCGGGTCCATCGCCCGCACGGCGGGACCGGCGGCCGCCGGGGCACTCTACGCGGCGATTCGGTTTTGGCTCCCGTTCGTTGTCGGCGGATTGCTCATGCTCCCGATCCTTTATCTGCTCGTTACGACCATCGGTAGCGGGGTGGACGCGGTCGAAGCGGTAGGCGATTGAGTACTCTTCCACCAGTGAGGCGGTTCAGTGGGGAGGAATATCGATCGAGAGGAAGAACCCGTCCAGTCTCAGTTCTGCAGAGACGTAGCCACTTGACATCGGCGCGGGAAGGAAATGTCGGCCGCACTCTCCGGCCGGCCCCAGAACTGCCTACTATTCAGTATCCATCCTCGGGAATGACCGATCCGCGAGCGCGTACGGTAACCTGGCATACACGAGCGCGTTCCCCCGCAACGCCTCGACCGTCGTGTACTCGTCGACTGCGTGGGCGGTGTCGGTTCCAAGACCGAACTCGACGGTCGAAATTCCGGCGTTGCGGAATTTCTTGGCGTCGCCGCCGCCCGTCGCACACCGGCGGTAGATCCGATCATCGGTCACGTCCCCGGCGAGGGTCGCGGTGGCATCGACCAGCGGGCTGTCCGGATCCTCGAACGTGCCGACGCTCCAGCTCAGGTCAACGACTTCGACGCGGTCGTGGGCCTCGAGACATTCGCGGACGTCAGCGAGGACCGTCGCCGTGTTCACACCCGGTGCGAGTCGAACGTCGAGTTCGGCCCTCGCGGTCGCTGGAACGCTATTCACGCCGCTGCCGCCCTCCAAAGTCCCCAGGTTGACCGATGGGTGAACAAAGAGATTCCGAACAGCCTCCTCGCCCATCGAGGGCCCGTAATACGCCACGGAATCCTCCACGATCGGCTCGAGGCGGGGATCGAGATCGAGCGACCGTGACTCCAGGGAATCGCGAACGAAGTCCACCGCCTCGTAGAGCCGGTCAATGGCGTTAACGCCAAAGGGCGGACGCGACCCGTGGGCGGCTTCGCCGGTGGCCTCAAGGGTCAGCCAGATACTCCCTCGGTCGGCGACGGTAACGGAATGACGTCCGTCGGTACACGTGGTTTCACCGATGACGGCCGCATCACCTTCGACGGCCTCGGCGTCCAATAAAGCGCGAAGGCCGGCATCGCCACCCGTTTCCTCGTCACTGACGAAGGCAAAGCGGAGCGTCACGGGTGGAGTGACCCCGGTTTCCACGTAGGCCTGTGCAACGTGGAGCATCGCCGCCACGGCGCCCTTCATGTCAGTGGCTCCGCGACCGTACACGCGGTTTTCTCGTCGTTCACCGAGGGGATCAGTCGACCAGGCCTCACGGTCGAACGGGACGGTGTCCAGGTGCCCGTTATAACAAAGCGTGCCACTCCCCTCGCCCGGTAACGTCGCAATCAGGTTCGGCTTCGCGCCGTCGACGGCGAGTCGTTGCACCTCGAGCCCCCAGTCGGAAAGTGTAGCTTCGAGGGATGCAGCCAGTGTTCGGGTTTTACCCGGTGGATTCGCCGTCTCGTAAGCAAGCAGATCTACTGTTCGGTCAACGAGCGACTCGACGGTTTCGTCCACGTGGGCGACAACAGCGCGTTCACCCTGGAGCACGGGACTACCCTCGAACGATCAGTTCTCGGCCTGGGGGCTACCCTCGGCGAGTTCTTCGTATTTCTCTCGAAACTCGCCGATGAGTTGGCCCATCTGGGCGTACCAGTCGTTGAGCATTCGTTGCATTTCGTCCGCAACCTGATCTGGGTCGGTGGGCTTGTACACGTGGTAGTACCCACCCTGGTCGTAGTTGACCTGTTCCTTCTGAATGAATCCTGACTGCAGTAGTCGTTGGACGGCTCGGTAGGCGGTCGAACGTTCCCGATCGATTTCATCGGCAATATCGTCGATCGTGAGAGGGTCCTCGCTCCGGACGATGACTTGGAAGCATTCTTTGTCGAGTTCCTTCAACCCGTGGACACACTCGAGCAATCCCTCGCATTGCATGTCCTGTTGCAGGTATTCGGACATCGATTCGTTCATGTTGTCCTAAATTAGGGGTTACCGTCCTATAAGGATTTGCATAATCGGTACACAACCATACAAACTTCTGACAAACCAATGACGAAAACCGTCAAGTGGCCGCCGATCACCCCAGCGAATGCGGGCGATTGCGTATCGTGAGCCTCGGGGTACAGGTCGATGAACGGATGTGTAGTCACCGGAAATGTTCACAATCACCAAACACTTCGACGCCGAGGCTACCATGTGGGTTGAAAGCACAAAACGAGTGCCTCGAGGAAGATCGATCAATGAAACCCAAACTTTTGTGACACAGACATGATCGAACCACCGACCTGAGCCACCGTCATCCACCGACCGCCCAAAGCGTTGCATACCCCACGACGAACGCGAGCACGAACGATCCTGCCCACGCGCCGATCGTTTTCGCGAGTTTTGATCGACTGACGCCGGCGCTTCCGCCGACTGCCAAACCGCTCCCCACGATCGCGCTGACGATAATCTCGTTGAACGAGATGGGGACCCCAAGAAAGACCGCGACCTGCGCGATCATGAACGCGGGGAAAAGCGCCGAAATCGACCGTCTGGGACCGAGCGAAGCGTAGTCCTGCGAGATGGATTTTATCATCCGCGGTGCGCCGGTCCAGGACCCGACGAGCAACCCGATCCCGCCGCCGACGAGGATGGTCGTCTGCGACACCTCGACGGCGTCCAGCAGGGGTAAGAGGGGGCCGACCGCGAGGCCGACCTGACTCCCACCGGCAGAAAACGCCACGAGCGACCCCAGTCCGAGCAGAAACCGGTTGAGCGCCATTTCCTGATCGCGGAGAACCGCCCGATACCCGCCTACCGCGAGGATCGTTGCGAGGACGATCGTCACCCCGGCCGACCAGAGGAGGGACGAACCCATCAACCTGGTCCCCGCCGTGGCGGCGATCGAACGGGCAGCGTCACCCGGACCGAGCGGGCCAAACCGAACGTTAGCTGCGATGATCCCGACCACTGCACTCAGGGCAGCGAGACTCCACCGTTCCGGAACGTCCTCGCGCGGAAGGAGACTCGCGAGGCCATACGCCACACCGCCAGTAAACACCGGCGCCACCACCCAGAGTCCACCGATCAGGGTGTATCGGCCCCAGGCCGGACGTCCACCCAGCGCCAGTCCAGCCCCGATAATGGCCCCGGTGACGGTGAACGCCGTCGCTATCGGGACCCCGGTGAAGATGCCGACCGCCATCAGGCTTGCCGCCGTCACGAGCGCGACGATAACTGCCGTGGTCGATAGACTGGTGCCGACGATCAGCCCGTTCCCGACGGTTTCGCTGACGTTTCCGCCCTGGAGTGCGGCCCCGGCGAACCCAAACAGTCCGACCACGAACGCCGCTTGCATCACCGGGATAGCTTTCGCTCCGACCGCCGGCGCGAAGGGCGTGGCGCCACTCGATCCGGCACCGATGACCCACGCCATGAACGCACTGGCAAGACCTGCGACGAGCAACGTGAGCACGACAGTCACTTCCATCGGACGGGCTCCATGGCGGTTTTATAATATGCGATCGTGCAAAGTTAATACATTATCGACTCGGCCCACTGGCAGGTGCCGATCCGAATGCTGACGGAATGCCACCCCAAGCGTTTGGACGCGAAGACCGACCGAGAAAGAGCCCTATCACACCGAAAACGAAACCGATGGCCTCCGCCACCCCGGTTTGCAAATCGTTGGAGAGAGACATCACGCCAGTCGAGAAGAGGGGGTTCCTGGACCCGTTCGCCGACGGTTTATCCAGGCGGAATCTGGCGGATTTCCAGCTAACAACTCGCCCGAACAATACTAATTATAGGTAACTCAAATGTGTATGGTAATCAAGTACTGTAAGGTAACTATATGGACGATTGACCCTAGCCCTCGGTATGGAACACAATCACGATCTCCCCGTCTGGTGTGCAGGCGAAGAGTGGTGCCCGATTACGACCACTGCCAGCCTCATCGGGAAGAAGTGGCACCCTGTGATCATTCACCGCCTTCTTGAAAACGGGCCACTGGGTTTCAACCCACTCCAGACGGAGGTCGACGGCATTTCAAGTTAGGTACTCTCGGACAGTCTCGAGGACCTGGAAGAGAAGATGTTGGTCGAACGAGAGATCGTGAGCGAAAAACCGTTTCGGGTCGAATATTCCCTGACGGACCGCGGCACATCACTCGAAGCTGTTATCATCGAGATGCGCGACTGGGGAACGGAGAACCTGAAACCGGCCCCGGATAAGGACTCCCCGATTGCCTGAGGACGTGACACAAGTTCCGAATGGAAAGATCTACAAACTACCAACCCTCCAACAATATCTAAGTCATCACTGGCTCAGAGGAGGCCCAATAGCTCCGCCGAGCCCTCTTTGGTCAGAATATTGTAATATTATCGAGGAGGACCGACCGAATCGGGACTACAATCACGTGTCTGAAGCATCGAGAAGTGTAATGACAAGTTATTACACGTCATAACATATAACTCCCTGCGCGGCGAACGCCCCTCTATGACCGGTTCAAGTTACGATAACACGATTCAGTTCCGTGCAGGGTCAGAAAAAGAGGCTGCGGAGCTGCTTGATGAGGTTCATATTGGCGGCGTTAATGTGAGCGAGCTTGCCCGCACCGGGTTAGTCGAGATGCTCCGCCGGTCGCTGGACGAACAGGACGAGATCGCGGTCTACGAACGATACAGCCGCGGTGAGATCGAAGAAGATGTAGCGCGGGTTCTTCTCGGCGAGAAAATCGACCAGATGGAAGCGGAGAAAGACGCATTCGAGTCGGCAATGGAGCGAGATACCTCAACATTCCTCGCTGATAGCGATGGCGAGTGACCCTCGCCACCCACTCCTGGCAGATACGAGTTCCCTGATTGCCGTTGCGAACACTAACCAGTGGGACATACTGGCGGAGTCGGTCGCTCTCACGACCACGAACGTCTGCAAGCACGAACTCCAGAATCACGTCAACTCGAACACGCACGCGCCGGAAGGAAGCCGTGAACAGTATTTGAAACGAGGCAGCCAGCGCGTGCTCGATCACTTAAACGAGGATTCCTCGTCGTAGTCGAGTGTCACTGTCGTTCCCCGGCCGCACGGGCCGGACGCGGGTGAAGGATCGCTGAAACAGGAACTGTCCGAACACGGTGACTCGTATCAGGTCGTCTCGCTGCTCGATGGAGCCGCGCGTCGGTCGATTCGCCGACTGGTTGGCGATCATGGATACGACGTTGACGTTGTGGGACCACCATATTTGCTGTACGTTCTCTTTGATAATGGCCTCATTTCGAAGGCCGAGTTCTGCGGGGCGACAGGGCAGATGATCAGAACCGAAGGGTGGACTGGATACGAAGTCGTCAAGAACGCGTGGGCCAGTATTCCTGTTGATTGTTCCGAGTTCCTTGATGAAGATGTTCTCCCGCCCTGAGAGCTTACGACTACTGGAACGCGAATCACTCAGTATAGGAGACTCACGGATCGCTCAGTACAGCTGAGCTCTGTCACGAGCGTCGATTAAGTGATACACCCCACAGCAGGAGAACAACACCTGCGATAAAGTAAACGATAGCAGGAGGAGTGTACGTGAAAATATTCGTCCATTGGGCTACACCATATATGAGCAAGAGAAGACCAAGGCCCGTCAGTAGTGCTGTCTCTGGTCCAGTGTTCGTCATACCATAACCCTCTACGTTAGTCCGTATAAGGGTATACGTACGCAACTCTAGTAAACTACCCTCCCTACTCCCTCGGCGCAGACGCGCCTCGGTCCTTGAGGGAGGGGCTTTGATGTGGACTCCCGGCAATCAACTATCAACCGAATGATAGCCGTTGCCGTTCACCGTCCC
>JBKEGM010000075.1:0-9898 GCA_046710005.1 Natrialbaceae archaeon | reverse complement strand
CGAACGGACCGGCTGTTCGGTCGCAGTATACAAATGCACGCGGATAGTAAGGCGCCGATATGAACGTTGTCGATGCGATGACCCCCCGGTCAGAGGTCGTCACGGTGTCGCTCCCAGGCACCCGGGACGACGCGCTCGAATACCTGCAGGAACAAGCCTTCTCGTCCGTCCCCGTCGTGAAGATGGTTGACGGCAAAGAGGAATTCAGGGGGCTGGTCAGTCGGGACTCGCTCATCGAAGATCCCGACGAAGACCAACTGGCGATAATGATGGACGAAACGGTCCCCACCACGACCTGCACCACCAGTGTGGAAGAAGCGGCGCGAGTGATGGTCGAACAAGGGGCCCGTCGCATCCCGGTCGTGGACGGCGAACTGGAAGGAATCGTCACCGTCACCGACATCGTGCGGGCAATCGCGAACGGAAGCGTGGGACCTGACGTGACGGTCGAAACCGTGGCTGCTGACACCGTCAATGCAACACACGTCGGGACGCCGCTGACAGTCGTGGAGCGAGAGTTGTACTACGCCGGCGCACCGTATGCCATTGTTCTGGATGACGCCGCCAAACTCGCTGGGATGGTGACCGAAGTCGACATCATTCACGTCGCAAAAGTGGTTCAGGGCGAGGAGAGCACGGGCAATTCCATCGCCAACCAGGACGACGAGTGGATGTGGGAAGGGATCAAGGCCGTCGGCAGTCGATACATGCCGACGCGGAACGTCGAGATTCCCAACAACCCGGTCAGCGAATTCATGACCGAGGACGTGGTCTCGATAACCCGTCGAAAGAGCATCAAGGACGCCGCCCAACTGATGATCTCGAACGATATCGAACAGCTGCCGCTGCTCGGTGGCGACCAGCTCGAGGGCATCGTCCTCGATATCAATCTGCTGGAGGCGCTATATGACTGAGGCCAACGAAGGAGGAACTGCTCGCGTCGACGCCGAAACGGTCGTCGAACTCGCCAAACGCCGCGGATTCTTCCTCCAATCCTGTGAGGCCTACGGGGGCGTCTCAGGGTTCTACACGTTCGGCCCCCAAGGGGCGGCCCTGAAGCGCCACCTCGAGGACGCCTGGCGTGAACGATTCACCGTGCAGGAAGGCCACCGCGAGATCGAGTCCCCGACCGTGATGCCCGAGCCGGTGTTCGAAGCGTCGGGCCACCTCGACGGCTTCGACGACATGCTCGTAGAGTGTCCGGAGTGTGGCGAGTCCCATCGGGCAGACCACATCGTCGAGGACGCCACCGACATCGAAGAAGCGGAAAGCCTCCCGATCCCCGAGGTGGAGGAGGTCATCGCGGAGTACGAACTCGCCTGTCCGAACTGCGGGACGGGGCTGGCCGGCCAGGCCGTCGACCAGTTCAACCTCATGTTCGAGACCAATATCGGTCCCGGCTCGTCGGATCCAGGGTTCCTGCGCCCCGAGACCGCCCAGGGCATTTTCGTCGAGTTCCCCCTGTTGAAGGAATATGCCCGCGGGAAACTCCCGTTCGGAATCACCCAGATCGGCCGCGCCTACCGCAACGAGATCAGTCCCCGCAAGTCGATCGTCCGCGTCCGGGAGTTCACGCAGGCAGAACTCGAACTGTTCATCGACCCAGAAGTGGACGAACCGCCGCTTGAATCGGTCCGTGACGTGGACGCTCCGCTGTACAGCGCCGAGATGCAGGCCGAAGGGACCGGGCCGCAAACGATGACCATCGGGGAAGCCTCCGACAAGGGCGTTCTCGCGGATCCCTGGGTCGCATACTACGTCGGCGTCGCGAAACCGTGGTACGAGGCCGTCGGCGTCGACATGGACCGGTTCAGATTTCGCCAGCACAATCCAGGGGAACTGGCACACTACGCGGCCGATTGCTGGGACGCCGAGAGTCAGGTCGATGGCGACTGGATCGAACTCGCCGGGGTTGCGTACCGGGGCGATTACGACCTCTCGAAACACGCCCAGCATAGCGACGAGGACTTCACGCTGTTCAAGCAATACGACGAACCGACAACGGTCGAACGGGCGACCGTCGACCCCGACATGAGCTACCTCGGGCCCGAGTTCGGGGGGGAAGCAGCCGACGTCGCCGACGCGCTGGAACGCCTCGCCGAGCGGGACCGCTCGGCCTTCGAGGGCGACGAGGTCGTCGTCGCTGTGGATGGCACGGAGTACGTCATCCCGACTGATAAGACGGGGTTCACCGTCGAGGCGGTGACCGAGGCCGGCGAACACATCACGCCCCACGTCGTCGAACCGTCCTTCGGTATCGATCGGTTGCTCTACACCGTCGTCCACCACGCCTACCGCGAGGACGTCGTCGACGGCGAGGAGCGAACTTACCTCGACCTCGAACCGACGGTGGCACCGACGTCCGTTGGGGTGTTTCCGCTCCAGAGCGGGGGTGAGATGGAATCTGTCGCCCGTGCTATCGTCGACCGCCTCAGGACGGCAGGACTGGCCGTGACCGACGATGACTCGGGCAGCATCGGTCGCCGCTATCGCCGCCAGGACGAGGTCGGCACGCCCTTTTGCGTGACTGTGGACCACCAGTCCCTAAAGGACGACACGGTTACGGTTCGGGACCGGGACACCACGGAACAGGTTCGCGTGACAATCGACGACCTGCCCGAGGTCCTGTCGGCCCTCCTAAACGGGGAGCAGTCGTTCGAGGAACTCGCGTAAATGGCCCACGAACTCGCCAGGCGACTGGTGCACGCGTCAGGGGCGATAGTGCCACTGTCCTGGGCCGTCAACGTCCTGACCTGGCCCCAGGTCCGACTCCTGTTGATCGCCGGGTCGGTCCTCGCTTTAACACTGGAGTTTGCCAGGATCTTGCTCGGGTTCGAATGGGTCGTGTACGAGGTCCTGACCAGGGACTACGAGTCAGACAACCTCGCCGGCTACGCGCTGTACGTCCTCGGCGGGAGCGTGGCAGGGCTCCTTTTCGAACCCCGGATCGCCGTTCCCGCCATGCTCATGCTCACGATCGGCGATCCCGTCAGTGGCCTTCTTGGCTCGGACGAACTCCGGACGGTCAAACGGCCCCACGTCCTGGCGAGTATGTTCGCCGTCTCGCTTGCGATCGCCTGGCAGTTTCTTCCCCCGATTCCCGCCGCTACAGCCGCGCTCGCCGCAACGGTGGCAGACGGGGTCAAACCCGTGGTGGCCAGCTACGTCGTCGACGACAACCTGAGTATCCCAATCGTGGCGTCAGGGGCAGCCTGGGTGATGCTGACCGTACTGTAGCGTTTCCTGGGGATTCTCCGAGTGACCGGGGTTACGATCGGAGCCGTCGATTGGTCCGCCCTCGGGGCGGCCATTGACAGCCAGGTTCTCTGGCGGGTCACGTCCGGTGCCAGCCGCCGGCCTTCGACTCCCACCAGGCCTCGCCCCTCGAAATGACTTTTGGAGTCGGATTACGCTGGGTTGAGTCGGGTGAAGGCCACCGTAACGCGCCAGCCAGGCCAACTCCGGGCCCCATGCCGATTTCCAGTTCGATCCCTCCAAAGTGCCAAATTCCGACGAGAAAGGCGATGAGAAAGACCACTGTCCGCACCAATCCAGGACGGTCCGACTCGATCGAATCGAGTTCCTCCCGCCGGACCGCATGACCCTGACACGTCGGGACCGCGATCACGGTCGCAACCAGATACGGGTCCATTGGGTGCTTCGATGAGAACTCAGGTCGTCCCGCGTCCGTGGAGAACCAACCAGGTCGTAACGGTCGCCCATCCCGCCGTAACCGACCAGTTCGGCGTCCACCCCAGTCACGGCCCGACGGGGGAAAGCGAATACCATCCATCAGGCCATCGTACCCCGGATATCGACCGACGATTCCTCACCAAACGGACGATAGGCGCTGTCTGTCCCGCCGCTTCACTTCCGGCCCGCCATCTGAAGTCTTAACCCACGCCGTGGCCTACGACAGGGCGAATGGCCGCCAGCGACGAGGTCGCCTACGTCGATCACCCGCTTCTCGAACCCGAGGTCGTCGAGCGCCGACTCTACCAACTCCAGCTTGCCGGCAGCGCCATCGACGATCAGACCCTCGTCTGCCTGCCGACGGGACTGGGCAAAACCACTGTGAGCCTGCTGGTGACAGCGCGCCGACTCCACGAGGTGGGTGGGACCGCGTTGCTCCTTGC
Source organism: Natrialbaceae archaeon (assembly GCA_046710005.1). Lineage (GTDB taxonomy): Archaea > Halobacteriota > Halobacteria > Halobacteriales > Natrialbaceae > DATFIX01. The sequence continues at coordinate 5,762 of JBKEGM010000075.1, read as the reverse complement.
CCCAACAAAGCCGCTCGTTCAGCAGCACGCCGACTTTTATCGGGAAGCGTTATCGATCCCCAATGACGAGGTCGTGGTTTTCACGGGCGAGGTCTCGCCGGACGACCGCGCCGACCGCTGGACGGGGGCACGGGTTGTCATTGCGACGCCACAGGTGATCGAGAACGACCTCGTCGGTGGGCGGATCTCGCTCGCGGACGTCACCCATTGCACGTTCGACGAATGCCACCGGGCAACCGGGGACTACGCCTACAACTACATCGCCGAGCGCTACCATGCCGATGCCGAGAATCCACTCGTGACCGGGATGAGCGCTTCGCCCGGCAGCGACGAGGAGGAGATCCTCGAGGTCTGCGAGAACCTCGGCATCGGTGAGGTCGAAGTGATGACCGAGGAGGACGCCGACGTCGCCCGGTTTACCCACGAGACCGACGTCGAGTGGGAAACCGTCGAGTTGCCCGAGGACGTCATCGAGATCCGGGACGCGCTCAACGAGGTCATCAGGGACCGGCTGGAGAACCTGAAGGAGTTGGGCGTCACGTCCTCGACGGACCCGAACCTCTCCGAGAAGGACCTCAAGGGCATGCGGGCGAAACTCCAGCGACTCATTGACTCCGACAAGTCTGAGGGCTACCAGGGCATGTCCGCCCACGCGGAAATCAGGAAACTCAAGACCGCCGTCACTTACGTCGAGACCCAGAGCGTCGAGTCACTGCGGCGGTATTTCGAACGCCAGCGCAACGCCGCCCGGTCCTCGGGCGCGTCGAAAGCGAGCCAGCGTCTCGTCAGCGAACCGAAGGTCCGGGAGGCGATGCGCACGGCCGAAGACTACGACGACCTCCACCCGAAGTATTCCCGTGCCCGGAGTTTGATCGCGGAGACGCTCGGCATCGAGAACGGTGAGCGCGTCATCGTCTTCACCGAGTCCAGAGACACGGCCGAGGCCCTGACGGACTTCCTCTCAGACCACTTCGAGACGCGGCGCTTCGTCGGCCAGGGTGACCGCGAAGGGTCCGACGGCATGACCCAGAACGAACAACAGGACGTCCTCGATGCCTTCCGCGCCGGCGAGTTCGAGGTGCTCGTCTCGACCTCGGTCGCCGAGGAAGGCCTGGACGTTCCGGAAGTTGATCTCGTCATGTTCTATGAACCCGTTCCGACGGCGATCCGATCGATCCAGCGCAAGGGGCGGACCGGCCGCCAGACCGAGGGCCGAGTCGTCGTGCTGATGGCCGAGGACACCCGCGACGAGGCGTATTTCTGGATCTCGAAGCGCCGGGAGGAGCGCATGGAGGAAGAACTTCGGGAACTCAAGGGCGTCAGCGACGAGATAGAGGCCGAACTCGACGAGGCTCAAAGTAGTCTGGCGGAGTTCTCCGCTGAAAGTGACGGTCTCCAGCACGGCCTGACGGACTTCGTGGGCGAGGGAGAAGACGACGGGACGGGTGAAGAAACAGGCGAGGTCGACGACGTCGAACCGGACACCGACGACGGGGTGGGGTCGGCCGCCCCCGACGGCGAACCGGATACTACCGACACCGACGGCGAACCGGCCGACCCCGAAACCGGGGACACTGAACCGACCACGCCTCGACCCGGTCCCGCATCCGACGAGGAAGCGATCGAAATCGTCGCCGACCAACGCGAGACGGACGCCTCGGTCGCCCGGACGCTCTCGACCCGAGATGACGTCCGAATTCGGCTTGAAACCCTGGAGGTGGGCGATTACGTCCTCTCCGACCGGGTCGCCGTCGAGCGCAAATCAGTCGCGGACTTCCTGGACACGCTCACCGGGGGCGACCGGTCGCTGTTCGACCAGATGGGCGACCTGGCGCGCCACTATTCGCGACCGGTCCTCGTGCTCGAGGGCGGGAGCCTCTACGAGGAGCGCAACGTGCACCCCAATGCGATCCGGGGCGCGTTGGCCTCGCTGGCAATCGATTTCGACGCGAGCGTCCTCCACACGGACGACGAGGCGGACACTGCAGACCTTTTGCACGTAATCGCAGGCCGGGAACAGGAGACGGGTGACCGGGAGGTGTCGGTACACGGGGAGAAAGGGGCAAAGACGCTCGCCGAGCAACAGGAGTACGTCGTGTCCTCGATTGCCGATATCGGACCCGTTACGGCCCGGTCGCTGTTGGAACACTTCGGGACCGTCGAAGCCGTCATGACCGCACGAACGGAAGACCTCCTCAAGGTGGCCGGTGTGGGCGAGGTCACAGCCGACCGGATCAGGGAGGTCATTGGGAGTGACTACGAGCAGTGAACCGGACAACCTCCCCTGTGCGCTGTCCCTCGAATTGGACGGTGTCGGACAGCTCGTGATTATCGACCTCGTGGGCTCCGTTCTGCTCTCGGTCGAGGCGGAGCCGTGCGGATTTCGCATCCATGGGGAAGCGGCATCTGTCGGCGAGGTGGTCGCGAGTGTCGTTCCGATCACCACAGTCCGTGCCGACCGGTGAGAATATGGAATCTGGCCGGGGTTCAGCGTCGAAGCGCCGCCAGGGCCTCGGCGGCTTCACGCGCTGCAGCGAGATACTCGCGGGCCTGTCGGGGGTCGTCCGTCTCGGCGGCGCGGTTGGCGAATCGCGTAAGAGTCTCCTGGAGCGACACTTGAGCACTGGCGAGGTCACCGGAGTCCGGTGAAGAAGAATTCCTGGCCGCCTTGACGGCCCGTTCCCCCCTCGATGCGGGTTCTCGGGGTTGTGGGGTTTCGTCAGGTCGAACGGTGGGGTGGCCGAAGTCGCTCTCGGACCGTTTCCGTTCGGTGGGCCCCGATCCGGATTCCTGTCCCTGTGCTGCTTCGGGTGCGGAGTCAGGGTCCCCCGCCGATTCGGTTGGTGACTCGACCGTCGAGTCCGGTTGGGCCTCCAACTCCGACTCCCCACGCTCGCTCCGCGGGGCCTCCCGACTCTCCCCGGTCGCTTCGCCCTCGCCACCCATGACCGTCTGGCATTCGGCACAGAACTCCTGCCCTTCGTAGCGGAAGATCGGATTGCCACACTGGTCGCAATGTTTGTTCGTCATCGTCGCCCCTTTCAACAGCAGATCCGACATCTTCCGGGATGCCTGGCGCCGTTGCTCGTCGCGCTCGAACTGCTCGCGCAACTTTTCACGTTCGGCTTCCTTGTCGAAGTCCTCGCTCATGGGTGACCGAACGGCTTCGACGGCGAAAAACGTGCGGATAGCAGTTTGGGACTCGGTCGCTTCCCGCGGACGACTGCCGGTGGGTATTAACAATATTTGACAGGCTTCGAAGTGTTTAACAGATTTGGGCGACCCATAGTAAACCGGTATGACAAAGGTAAGCGTGATCGGCGCGGCCGGAACGGTCGGCGCCGCGGCGGGATACAACCTGGCACTCAGAGACGTCGTGGACGAGCTGGTCTTCGTTGACATTCCGGATATGGAAGACGAAACGGTCGGGCAGGCGGCGGACGTCAACCATGGAACCGCATACGAATCGAATACGGTGGTCCGACAGGGCGACTACGCGGCCACTGCGGGGTCGGATGTCGTGATCATCACGGCCGGTATCCCGCGAAAACCGGGACAAACGCGCCTCGATCTGGCCGAGGACAACGCCCCCATCATGGAGGACATCACCAGTTCGCTGGAAGAACATAGCGAGGACTTCGTCTCGATCACCACCTCGAACCCGGTGGACGTCCTCAACCGCCACCTCTACGAGGTTGGCGACCGCGACCGTCACAAAGTCATCGGGTTCGGCAATCGCCTGGACAGCGCCCGGTTTCGGTACGTCCTGAGTCAGCGATTCGAGGTCCCAGTCGACAACGTCGAAGCGACGATTCTCGGGGAGCACGGTGACAGCCAGGTCCCGGTGTTCTCCAAGGTTCGGATTAACGGCCGCGACCCCGAGTTCACGGCGGATGAAAAGGAGGAGATCCTGGCCGACTTACAGGAGTCCGCGATGAACGTCATCGAGCGCAAAGGGGCGACAGAATGGGGCCCAGCAACGGGTGTTGCCCACATGACGGAAGCCGTTCTCCGCGACTCGGGGACGGTGCTGCCGGGATCGATTCCCCTTAACGGAGAATTCGGTCAGGAGGATGCCGCACTCGGCGTGCCTCTGAAACTCGGGGCGAACGGTGTCGAGGAAGTCGTCGAGTGGGACCTCCCGGCGTCCGAACGGGAACAATTCGACGACGCCGCTGCAAAACTCTCCAACCAATACGAGAAGATCAGTTAGGCTGGCGAGTCCAGTCCACAGGTCGATCGTCGTCCTCCTCGAGAATCGACTCCGGGACGTCGTCGCCAACCAGTTCTGCCCATTCTCGTATGTGGCCATGTCGCTTGTCCCCCATTAGAGTCACCTATACAGTAGAATCTCGGCGGAGGAATATAATGGTTGTTCATTTCAAAGCCAAAATCTACACTGGTCACGTCGAGAGCGAATTCTCGGCAGCACCCGAATCGACCGTGTCCGTCGGACGGGCCGAGTGGAGGACGGCACGACTCCGGCAGAGGAAAAAGCCGACGAGGACCACGCCGACCACGTCGCTCACGAAATACAGTGGCAACGCTGTTCCCCCTGAGAGGACGTCAAAGCCGGTCCCGCCCCCGACGCCAACGGCCAGGCTAAGGGCCAGGGCAATCGCCAGCGTGTTCCGCGATCGGCGGTACGTGGCCGCAACCGTTTGGTGACGGCGGGAGGCGGCCGACCCTATCGGGCCGAACAGGAGTCCCAGGACGCCAACGAGGCTGGCAACCGCAAATCCCCAGATGGCGAGCGAGAGCGCGCCTGACTGGATGAGTATCGCCAGCAAGGTGGCCACCGAAACGCCAGCCCCGAGCACTACCGCGCGCTTGATTTGGGTCCAAGAGGCGTTCCCGAGGCGGCCGATCGCAAAGAGGAATACCGGCCCCACCCCAACCCAGGCGAGTATCCGAGCCCAAAATACGGGCCGTACGCCCTCGCCCGCCCCGATTGCGATCCGGCCGATCCCGAAGAGGGCAAGGAGATACGCCACTGCCATCGCGCCTGCCGCAGCGGTCGCATAGTGGTAGAATTGGCGTTTCCAGGGATCGGGTTCGGTCCACCCGGCTCCGAGAAACGCGATCGATCCGAGGGCAGTGCCGACGAACCCCAGCGCCAACCAGACGAATACGAGCCCCGACGCCATATCGTCGGCTACTATCTCGGGCACGGGTAATTAAACGCACCGACGACCCGCCGTCGGGACCCCTGAAACGATCGCCAGCCCGTCAGGGCACCAGTCGTTCGCCATCCTCGTCGTAAACCGCGATGGCCTCGACCGGACAGCTACGTGCCGCGAACTTCGCGTCGAGTTCGGCGTCCTCGGGGACCGTCCGGACGAAGACGTCGTCCTCACGCTCCTCACCGTCGACGAGCACCGCCCTGCCGGCGTCCTCGTCACGTTCGAAGCCCTCCCACTCCGCGGTACACTGAAACATCCCGATACAGGTGTCCCGATCGAACTCGATACGCATGCTCCCTTATTGGCAAGGGGACGGCATAGCCTTGACGCTGGAAGACAGAGACCCCTCGAGCGCGTCGAGACGACAGTTTAAACCGGAGCAGGCGCGAACGCTTGGCCAATGAATCCGGCGGACGTGCCGGACCTCCCCGACGAGGTCGCCGATCGCCTCAAGGACGACGGTATCGAGAAACTCTATCCTCCCCAGACCGCCGCCGTCGACGCGGGCGTCACGCGCGGCGAGAGCGTCGTCGCCAGCATCCCGACCGCCAGCGGGAAGACCCTGATTGCGACCATGGC
>JBKEGM010000074.1:0-9915 GCA_046710005.1 Natrialbaceae archaeon | reverse complement strand
ACCGCACACGAACGCCTCTCCCCTAATCGAAGTCTCGGTCTCGTGCGGCATAGCCCGGCGGGATTCGACTGGGGCTATACGGGAAGCGGACCGGCACAGCTCGCCTGTGCACTCCTCCTCGATTACACCGACGACGAAACCGTCACCGAGAAACACTATATCCAGTTCCGCGACGATGTGGTCAGTCAGTTGGTGTGTGATGGGCCGGCCGACTGCTGGCACCTCACCGGGGAGGATATCGAGGCGGCACTCGCTGAATTCGAAGAGTACCGAGCACTCACGCCAGATGGTGGGACGCCGTCATCGTCACTGCCGGCGAACTGGAGTGCGGTGAGCCGGACAGATCGGACAGTCTTCCAACGTCGGGATATCGACCACTACGTCGTCCTCGCCGAAGGGAGCGAAGAGTGGTTGATCATACTTTGTGCGCAGGAGGACCGGGCGTATCCCGCCCCGCTTGACCATCGAACACTTCCGGTCGAGAACGATCCTGCTTCAGCCGTTCAGGCACTCGTCGCTGAGAGTAACGACCTCGTCAAGCCAGAGGAGGAGACCTGATGGAGAACATCCGACTCTCGCGGGCCACGTACCAACTCATCGAACGCGCCGTCACGGCGCTGGAGCGTATCGGTCGAGAACTTGGGCGATACAACGACCGGCATGAGCGAACAGGCGGGGAAGACACCGACGAGACGAATCCCGGCGAATCATGACTGACGAAGCGACGCTCGATGACTTCGAGACCGAGACATCATCCGGAGAGTCCGGCTCGCTCTCACTGGAAGAGCGACTCCTCACCCCGATCTCGCCGTCAGTGGGACTTCGGCTGATTCCCGGTCGTGGTGATCCGCTCTATCTCCAGAACCGGGGCACTGAGCGGTATCTGTTCCGCGACGAGCACAACCGATGGTTCATCCTTCAACCCTCGGCGAAGGACTCAGAAGAGGCGTTCGTCCGCTGGGTGTATCTCCCAGCAGACCGGCCCGAACGGCTGGCACAGTCGGCGCTTCGTCGACGGACAGTGATCGGCTATGATTACGTTCAGCGGTCGGCCGCACCAGATCCAGTCAGATCGACGGTGACGGCGATGTTCGTCACGGAACCGTGGTCCGACACCGCCTACGAGTGTGGGTCGTGTGAGGCGCTGTTCGACACGGCACAAGAGCACGCCCTGCACTGCTGGGACGCACATCCGTGGGTGCCGAATCCTGAACAGGTGCGCCGTCGACGCCACGCCGACGAGTGAATTGAAGAGCCGAAGCCAGGTGTCGAGACCGTCCAGATGTTTAACCAACAGTACTGGATTCGTGGGCGGGGCGTTGGTTAAGAGTGGTTGTTTTTGCGCCCGTGAGAGGGGCGCAGGGCGCGTGATGAGAGCGCCGTCGCGAGCGACGAATTCGATTTCGAGGTGACTGCAATGAAAGACCCAGAATCCAGAACCGTGTTCGCTGGCGTCGACGGACGAACCGATACAGAACTACCCGACTGGTACCGCCGGAAGAAAACGGTCGACGAACCGAAGTCCTTCGCCGAGACGATTCGTGACCTCCCGCAGGCCGTCGAGACGACAGTCGCATACCGGAATCCCTACTCCGACGAGTGGGTCGAAACGGAGCGCTTCAACGCCCTGGTCGAGCCGACAAGAGCGCGCGACCACGCGACAGACGGCGAGCCCGACGCAGACCCACTATTTCACGTCCCCACGGACAGTTACGCGATCATCAACCCGGTGGATGTGTACAGGCCCTTGGAAGAGGTCCTTCGCGAGGAGACCATCGACGGGTCGCCGCTCGGGAACGTGATGTTCGGCGAGATCCGGCGCTACCGGGGCGGCGGCGAGGTCCATATGGACGTGATGTTCGACGGCCTCGAAGTCCGGCTGCCCGGGCGGTCAGACCCGATCACGATGGGCGTGACCTCCGGCTACGACTTCTTCGGTGAGCACGCCGTCTACGTCGAGGGATTCGCTCAGGACGGGTACTGCTCGAATTCGATGCGCTCGCTCACCGACAAGGAAGTCATCAAGCACGTCGGGGACGTTCGGGACTTCCGGACCTGGTGGGAGGAGATTCTCGCCCAGGTCGAACTCGTCGCCGACGACCTCTTCGAATTCATCCGAGATGCGCAGGAGATCGATCTCGAGTTCTCCGAGCTCCCGTTCACCGTCACCGAGTTTTACAGCCTGCTGGGATTCCCGGACTATCTCGCAGAGCGTGCTGCCGAGGATGCCGAGGCGAACGCTGCGTCGCCGTTCGAGATCGATATGTGGACGCTGCACTCCGGCGCGACGTACGCGCTCACTCACTTCTTCCAGGGCAAGGAGGGTGCGTCGCTGGACGGCTACGTCCGCACGGCCAACGACATCCTGTTCAACCCCGAGGGTACCATCGAGCGCGTCGAGCGAGCCTACGAGGAGCAGCTCGAGGCGGACGGCGACGACGGGTCGCAGGCGTCGCTCGCCGGCGAGCGTGCGCTCGCGAGCATCGAGCGCGTCAGCGATGATCTACAGGAGAAGGTCGACCAGTTCGAGGAGCGTGAAGATGCGCTGCGTGAGCGGTTCCAAGAGGCGATGGGCTGATTGTCGGAGCGGCGTTCACTGAAACTGTCCTCAAACAGCCGTTTACGTGAGCGGTTCCGGTTCCTCGTTATATTCGACGACTAATTCGACATCATCAGGACCGAATTCATCGCGTTCCGCTTCCAGCGTATCAAGAGCGTCTTTAACCGGGAAGAAATCCGGCTTCTCGAGTGCATCTTCTGTGGCCCAAGCGTATCGAATCGTTTGCTCCGAATCGATGAGGAACACGGCACGCTGTGGAACGCGCTCGTGGTTCTCCCATTCGTCATAACAGACATCATATGACTCGGCAACCCGCCCGGAACTATCACTAAGTAACGGGAAATTGATGCCGTATTCCTCGGCGAATGCTCGGTGGGCGTAGACGCTGTCCCCAGAAATTGCCCAGACATCGAGCGCCGGCGTCAGCTGAAACCACTCTGCATCGCGGATCGCACACAGTTCGTTTGTACAAACAGGACTGAAATCAAATGGGTAAAAAACTAGCAACGCAGCCCGATCATCCGCAGTTGTCTCATCCAAGCTGTACTCGGTTTGTTCTCCGTCACGGAGACCTGGAAGAGTGAATGACGGTGCAGACGCTCCCTCGTTTATCATGCGTCACAGTAGCACACGAAGAAAGGATAGTCTTGGGGCTAACACCCCCACCTGAATGGAGTAGCCTCAAATGTGGGATGAAATTCACTGGAATCCGTACGTCAGGAGTTCGCCGTCGCCCACTCAAGAAGGGGTTCTAATCTCGAACGAATCTCATCCCCTTCGTCAGTTAGCGCGTATTCGACGCGTGGCGGAATTTCGTTGTACTGCGTCCGTGAGACGATCCCTGCCTCCTCGAATTCGTCGAGGCGTTTCGAGATTGTCGACGTGCTCGCTGTAGGGAGGTGCGCCTCGATCTCCGCGAACCGCAGCGAATCGTGTGCGCCGATGATACTGACGAGTTGCATCGCGTATTTTCGGCTCAACGTGTCGATAACTCCTGTGAGCGGACAATAGCACGTCCCCTCAACATCGCACGTTGGCGCCGGTGAAGTAGTATCTGCCATAGCTTCGTGGCCTCCAACCTACTCTATAGCTTCGGACTCTGGAGTATAAGAACTTCCCGTCGTAAAGTTTCGGTATAGATGACTCACACATCCGACTATGATCTCGTGATTCTCGGCGGTGGCGCCGCAGCTTTCGCCGCGATCACTGAAGCGAGCCGACGGGACCTCTCGACGGCGATGGTGAACACCGGCTTGCCCATCGGCGGAACCTGCGTGAACGTCGGCTGTGTCCCGAGTAAGCATCTGCTTGCCGTCGCCGAGAGCGGCGCTGCAGCGTCGGAGAATCCCTTCGACGCCGTTCGATACCCTGAGGAACCGACTGTCGACTGGGCCGACGCACTCGACGGGACCGACGACCTCGTCGAGGGATTCCGGCGGGAGAATTACGTCGATGTCGCCGAGCACTTCGAGACCGACATCTACGAGGGGTACGGCCAGCTGGTCGACGACACAACCATCGAGGTCGTCGACGGCGCCGACGAGGGCGCGCGCATTACTGGAGAGAAGGCGCTCGTCGCGACTGGCAGTTCACCGTGGGCGCCGCCCATCGACGGCCTCGAGGAGGTCGATTACTACACGAGCGAAACCATCCTCGAGGAGCGCGACCTCCCCGAGAGTATCCTAATGCTCGGTGGTGGGTACATCGCGCTGGAGTGGGGCCAGATCCTCCACCGTGTCGGCGTCGACGTGACGATTCTCCAGCGCTCCGAGCGCGTCCTCTCGGACATGGAAGGCCAACTTGGTCGCGAGATGCAGCGTGCATTCGATGAGGAAGGCATCGAGATACTCACCGATAACGACTTCCGGCGCGTCCGCAGGCCAGCAGCTGACGGCGGCGCCGAAGCGATCCAGTCGGGCGTCGCCGTCGAAACAACCGTCGACGGCACTGAGCGAACGGTCACCGGCGACGCGCTGTTCGTCGCGACCGGGGTCCAGCCCAACAGCGAGGAGATCAGTCTCGAAACGGTAGGGGTCGAAACGAACCCCGATGGAACGATTCGTGTCGACGAGTACTTCCAGACGACGAATCCCGACATCTACGCGGCGGGCGACGTGATCGGCGAGCCCGAACTGGAGACGGTCGCCGCCAAGGAGGGCAATCACGCCGTCAAGAATGCCTTCGGCAACGAGGGCGTCAGCATCGACTACGATGCAGTCCCCGCAGTCGTGTTCACCAGCCCCGAAGTCGCCGCCGTCGGGACGACCGAACTCGAGTATATGGACGAGCACGGCACCTGTTCGTGCCGGACCGTCCAGATGGCGGACGTGCCGCGGGCGAAAGCCGTGAAGAATACTGACGGCCTCGTCCAGGTCGTCAAACACCACGAGACCGACGAAATCGTCGGTGTCCACATGGTCGGGCCGCGTGCCGCCGACATGATTATGGAAGCCACGCTGGCTGTGAGGTTCGGACTGACCGTCGACGACATCATCGATACTGTCCACCCGTTCCCGACGTTCTCCGAGGCGTTCAAGCAGGCCTGTCAGGCGTTCCGTCGGGATACGTCCAAAATGAGCTGCTGTATCGAGTGAGGTCAGTCGTCGGTCGAGAACACGTCCTCGAGCGTGCCGCTCTCGCCCAGTTCGATGAGGGCACGGTTCAAAAGTTCGCGAACGATGAACTCCTCGTAGTGCTGGGTATCGCAGTATTCACAGGGTTTCATCTCGCGGGCGACCGCCTCGATCTCAGTACCGTGGTCCGCGTACAACGTCTCGATGAGGGATGTCAGCTCCTCGGATGCGGTGGACTGCGCCCCTGCAAGGGTTTCGTCGGCACCCTCCGGGAGCTCGTACGAGAAGACTCGCGTGTTCGACTTGTAGTACTTCCGCGTCCCCCCACCAGCTTCCTCGAGACGGGCGATCTCAACCATCCCCGCGTCCTTCAGGACATTCACGTGGTGGCGGACCGTTGTTTCCGCCTTCTCCTCGCCGCGACGATGCAGTTCGTCGTGAATCTCCTCGATCGTCAGTTCATCGGTCGCGAGCATATCGAGGATCTTCGCCCGGACGTCGTTCTCCAGCGCCTTCGCTTTTTCCGGGTCTGTCGTCACGACTTCGCGGATCGGCACATCAGATTCGAGGAGCGCCATTCTTGTGAGGAGATAGGCGAACAACGACAGTAAGAGTAACGCCACTCTCCCGACATCGGTATTAGGACTTTGATACCGCTATAATTATTGTCGTAATGATTTTCCGCGTCGCGCGATAACCACCACTCACGATGGGAACGACACACGAACAATTCAACGTCGGGGGAATGTCCTGCTCGTTCTGTGCCGAGAGCATCGAGAAGGCCTACGCCCGGACCGACGGCGTCGAGGACGTCGACGTGAGTCTCGCCCACGAGGAGGTACTCGTCCAGTACGACGATGACCGCCTGAGCGAGGTGGCGGTGAAGGACACACTCCGGGACCTCGGCTACACCATCCGAGATCCGGACAAGGCAAAACGATACGAGCAGCAGCAGGCCGAACTCACCGACGGGAAGCGGCGTCTCCTCATCGCTGGCGGCGCATCTCTCGTTGTCGCAGCCCTGATGGGGTGGATGATTCTCGTAATGGGACGCTTCGAGTCGGCATCGCTCGCGATGGACCTGGTGACGCTGGGGCTAGCGCTCGGGACGATGTTCGGTCCCGGGCGCTACATCAAACAGAAGGCGTTCCAGAGCCTTCGTCGGAGGATCTTCAACCAGCACGTCCTCCTAGAAGCGGGCGCCTTCGCCGGGCTCCTCGGGGGGTTACTCGGCCTGTTTGTCTTCCCGAGCTTCCCGACCGTCCACTTCTTCGCCGTCGCCGTGTTCATCACCACCTACCACATCCTCTCGGAGTACACCAGCCTCATCGTCCGCACGCGGGCTTCCCAAGCCGTCCAAGGCCTTCTCGACCTCCAGCCCGACACGGCACGCCGCGTCAGTGATGACGGTGACGTCGAGGAAGTCCCCCTCGACGACCTCAACGTCGGCGACTACGTCCGGGTCAAGCCTGGCGAGAACATCCCCGTCGATGGGATGGTCGTCGAGGGAGAGTCCACGGTCGACGAGTCGGTTGCCACCGGTGAGTCCATCCCCGAGGAGAAAACGGTCGGCGACACGGTGATCGGTGGCAGCGTCAACGAGACCGGGACGCTGCTTATCGAGGTGACTGCAACCGGGGAGGACGCGTTCCTGAATCAGGTGGCACGCGAGATCGAGGAGGCGCGGGCGATGAAACCCGGCATTATCCAGCTCGCCGACCGCGTCCTCAAGTACTTCGTCCCAGGCGTCTTGACGATTGCCGCGCTCTCGTTCCTCTTCTGGGTGGTCGCACCGCTCGCGTGGGGGGCAGACCCCAATGTCCAGCGAGGGGCGTTCGCAGCGCTGGCGGTCCTCGTCCTCGGCTATCCGTGTGCGCTTGGGATGGCAACACCGCTCGCCCTGATTCGGGGTGGCGGGAAGGCAGCGAACCGTGGCATCTTGATGCGCTCCGGCGACGCCTTCCAGATTTTCCCCGACGTCGACCACATCGTGCTGGACAAGACCGGCACGATCACCGTCGGCGAACCCGCCGTCAGTGCGGTCGTCGGGTTCAACGCCGACGAGGAAGACGTACTCGCGACGGCGGCCAGCGCGGAGGCCTTCTCCGAACACCCGCTCGCCGATGCGATCCTCGAGTTCGCTGACGAGCGAGATGTCGAGTACGCGGATCCCGACGTCTTTGACTCGGTGACCGGCAAGGGCGTCCGAGCGATCGTCGGCAGCGACGACGTGTTGGTCGGGAAACCCGGATGGCTCAGCGATGAGGGGATTGACCTTTCGAAGAGGAGCGACGATATTGAGCGACTTCAGGGCCGCGGCCTCACCGTTGCCGGAGTTGTTCGTCACGGTGACCTACTCGGCCTGATCGGCATCGGTGACGAAATCAAAGCAGACGCCGCCGAGACCATCCGGCGGATTCGCGACGCCGGCATTACGCCCGTGATGATCACCGGGGACAACGAGCGCACCGCGAACGCGGTCGCCGAGGAGGTCAGTATCGACCGCGTCATGGCCGACGTGTTGCCCGACGAGAAACGCGAGGAGATCGGTCGCCTGCAGGAAGCCGGCCACCGCGTGGCGATGGTCGGCGACGGCATCAACGACGCGCCGGCACTCACACAGGCGGACATCGGCATCGCCATCGGCGCCGGGACCGACATCGCCATCGAATCGGCGGACATCGTCCTGATGGGTGACCGGCTCGGCGGCGTGATGGACGCCTATGAGATCGGGAACGAGAGCTATCGAAAGACTCGCCAGAATCTCGTGACGGCCTTTGCGTTCAACGGCATCGGCGTCGCCGCCGCGACCACGGGGCTCGTTCACCCGGTGTTCGCGATGCTTGCGATGGTGTTGTCCGTCTCGGCCGTCCTCGCCAACAGCTTCGCTGGTCAGCTCCTCTCCGGTGAGGGTGTCAACACCGAATTCGCTCTCAAAGAACGCACCGACGGCGAGCGTGGAGACGGCCGAGTGACAGCCGATTAAGCCTTTACGTCATAGCCAGCCTGTTCGATTGCCGCGTTCACGTCGTCGTCTGAGACTCCATCCTTGAGGACGACGTCGACCGTGTCAGCGTCGTGGTCGGCCTCGACCCGATTTACACCATCGAGGTTTCGCAGGGCGGTCTCCACGTTCTGTTCGCACCCGTTGCACGACATCCCGATGACGGCGATCGTCTTTCGCTCCATACGGGCCTGTAAACACTCGCGGGGGATGACCATTACGGTAACTGTTGTATCGGTTTTATCTCTATTAGAGGCGGGGCGTCATCGTCCGGAGAGTTGTTTGTGTCGGCCCCAAAGGGGTGGAGGCTCTTCGAGAGGAGGGGACCACTGACGACGAAGAGTAAGTCCTGTCCTTAACCAACAATCCCCGCATAAGTTTCCCTGTTGTTGGTTAACAGACTGTACCTCGGTTTGTCAGGCCCCCAGAAGGGGCGCGGGGCGGCCAACAGCGGCCTCGTAACTCCAATCATGTCCCTCGAGCTGAGCTCCAGCGCCAGCACGGCGAGCGACATCGCTGCCGCCAGACAAGCCGACATCGTGGCGTTCCTCCATCGAGCGCCGTTCACTCTGGATGCCTATGAGCTCGGTTTCCTTCCCGGCTTTCGGGAGGACTGCGGGTATCAGGAGACCCAATATCAGAATCTCACCCTCCCCGTCGGGATGCTCGACAACGACTTCCAGAACCCCGATCTGGATCGATTCGTCGAGCGGTTCTTCGAGTACGAGCCACAGGTCGGTGTCATCGGCGACATCTACGAACCTACTGACGTTGACGCCCACATCGCTGCTGCTCGTGAGATTCAGGACAGCTTTCCCGATGCCGAGGTCATCATCGTCCCGAAATCCCAAGCGGTGATTGACACGATCCCAGATGATATCATCCTCGGCTATTCGCGAGGGTACGCCGATCGCCTGGCGCACGAGTTCTCCGACCCAACCGATTGGAGAGGGCGGCGCGTCCACATCCTCGGTGGGAGTCCGCCCAAGCAGCTCGACGCCATTCGACAGCTGACCAGGCCGACACTCACCGACGAGCCACCAGCCGACATCGTCGGCCTCGATTGGAACGGGCTGCATCGCGGCGCGCAGTTCGGGGAGTTCTGGACGGCTGACGGCTGGGATGATAGCGGTCGTGACGCCTCCCACGTCACAGTTCGGAAGACGGTGCGACACAGTCTCGCCCGCATCAAGGCCTTCTGGCAGTCCCACGGCGTCTGGCCTGACTCAGCGCCACATAGCGACATCCTCGAAATCGAGTACGAGGGGCCGTCACCAACCGACCTCGATAGTGCTGCGTGTACCGAATGTGAAGCGAACGTCTGGACGACTCGGCGCGGTCCCTTCATCGCGGAGTATGATACCGGCGTGCTCTGTGGCTACTGCAGCTACGAGTGCTACTTCTCGCATCGCCATCGGAACAACCTCGAGGAGATCGCCGGCGAGCAGAGCGTGTACATTCCACCGGCGTGACGCTACGAGTGGTTTTTCGCGCCCCGGAGGGGGCGAGGGCTCGATCCAAAAAGTCCTCCGAGAAGGTGATTTTCCGTGAGTCAACAACAGCGTCCGAACGATGTCTCGATCGACGATATTCCAGTCGACGTATCGAACACCCAATCAGGCGAGGTCGACCCCGCTGAGGTACCCGAGGAAATCCGATCGATCACTCGTGGACTCGCAAGCGAGCAACCGCCGACGAATCCGCTCGTCGTCCTGAAGGCCGCCCGCTGGTGGTATATACATGGCAAGGGCGGAACCGATCCCGCGTTCCAGTGGGCG
>JBKEGM010000073.1:0-10030 GCA_046710005.1 Natrialbaceae archaeon | reverse complement strand
GACGCTTCCAACGCCGGCGCTCGTCATCTGACACCGTGCAAGACTCGCGCTAAGTATTCAGCAGCATCTTCGCCAACTACTTGATCTCTGTCAGTACTGGCGTGACCGATATAGAGGATGGATGCAACACGGAGGATGCGTTTTATTCAGTCCGAGCGGGCTGAAAAGGCAGTAGGAACGTCTCCGTATCTTGCATTCTACCCTTCGTCTCCAGTCACAGAATCAGGGTGTCTGTTGAATCCTTCCCGAATACATAAAACATATCTGGCAGGGCAAAACATGCGTAATGGATGTCGCCCTCCAGACCGTTTTTCGCGTCTCCCTCGGGAGAACTAAATACAGAACAGCTTATTGATGAAGCGCTTCCGCTTGCAAGGCTAATCGGAGCGATTGGCGTCGTTGCACTGATTCCAATCCTACTGCAGTTTTTCCTGTTGGAGATAATTGGACTCCTCCCTCAATTGGGGATTCTCCTCTCAGTTGCGGTTCAATTCATTCTTGCGGTCGGGACTGGGATTGTCCTCATGTACGTTATCATCCGTTCAAATCAGCTCATGGACGAGTGAGAGGTGCACATCTTGTCTCGACCATCTGGGAGATTGATGCAATTCATGCCCAAAACCGCATACCACTCCTGGTCTTATTCTCCAGTACTACGGCCTAGAACCGCCGATGGATCGGATAGCTCGAACAAAACTGCAGACAGTTAAGTAGTTCCAGGCTGGAGATATATTTCATGGATGCCCTCCAAAAGAACAGCAATACCCCCACACTCCCCGAATCAAGTATTGTCCTTATTGGTCTCTTGTTTGCTATTGTCGGCCTCACTTTCCGAGATCAATTCGGGTTCACTCCACTTCTCGCTGCATTAGGAATCGGCCTTGTAGTCGCTGGAACGGTCTATATCGCTGTCGAAGGAACCGAATTCGTCCGACTCTCACTGGTGTTCATTTCACTCGTGGCGCTACCACTGCTTTCCTATGGCAGTGTCGTCCGATGGATTGGCGGGATCATGATTGGAGGTGTCATCTGTGGCGTAGTATACACTCGAATATCGTAGTTAGTGATATATTTCCAACATATACTGAACTACAGGTAGTCTACTGTATCGAACGATTCCACCACCCGAGCTCTGGAACTGCTGCCGTGTAAGATTCGCGCCTTGTATCCATCACCTCGATCATGACCTCTCACTTCGGGAGCAGTTCAGTCGAGCCTTCGTCGATAGCAAACGGCTGTGAATAATTCTATCACAGGCTACTGTAACCGTAACGTATTGACTGGAGAATCGGCAACACGTTTATTTATGCTGCCCAGGTCCACGGTGCCATGGATCGAGAGATGACGAGACGGGCCCTCGTGGGCGCCGTCGTGGGCGGAGGAATCGGAGCCGGCTTTCTCTCGCCCGTCAGTGGATACCTCAGGCGTTTCGCACCCTTTGCTGGGCAGGTCTGGGGAGCAGCCCGCCGTGATGGCACGGGCACGGTTACGAATCCCTACGGGGAAGCCACACTCCAATACGACGATTACGGAGTTGCTCACGTCGAAGGGGCAACCGAACGGTCGCTGTACTTCGCCCTGGGATACGCACAAGCGGCCGACCGACTCTTCCAGATGGACCTCCAGCGGCGACAGATGCGGGGCGAACTGTCGGCCATCGTTGGGGACGGGACCCTCTCCTCCGATCGTTTTCACGTTGCAATGGACTTCGCCGGTGCCGCCGAGGCGACGTGGGACGGAATTGATGGATCGGAGACCGGCAACGTCGTCCAGGCGTTCGTCGACGGCGTGAACCGCTATATCGAGGACGAACCGCTTCCTCTCGAATTTCGTCTTCTCGAGTACGAGCCGGACCGGTGGAGCGGGACGGATGTCATGCTCGGCGAGAAGCAAATTTCCTGGGGACTGACGGGCAGTTTTCGGACCCTTCGGAAGGCAACGGTTGCAAATGAGATCGGCCCAGAACAGGCCGAGAAGTTGTATCCCTACCGAATGGACCACGACGTTCCGATTATCAGGGAGGGTGTTGGCGAATTCGACGCCAAGGCAACGGCTGTCGAATCGGCCGCCACAGCCGTGGACCCTGACCTCCTCTCCTGGCTCTCCGCGTTCGAGTCACCGCCCGGCGTCGGTTCCAACTCCTGGGTCGTGTCCGGGGAACACACCGAGAGCGGGAAGCCGATCCTCGCGAACGACCCGCATCTGACGCTGAATGCGCCGCCGGTCTGGTACGAGACGAACCTCCGGACCGACGACCTGTCCGTTCGCGGGGTAACCTTCCCTGGGGTCCCCTTCGTGATCATCGGCGAGAATCACGCGGGGACCTGGGGTGTGACGAACACCGCGACCGACGTGATCGACTTCTATCGATACGATACCCGGGACGGGACGTACCGCTATGGCGACGAATGGCGCGAGTTCGAGACCGAAACCCGGACGATCGCCGTGGCTGACGGCGAGGACCGCGAAGTGACCGTCCGGAAGACGATCCATGGGCCAGTGATCGGGACCGAATCGGATGGTGACGAACTCGTCACCGAAGTCGGGATTGCATGGACCGGGTTCGCCGCAACGAAGACCGTCGAAGCCGTCCGTCGGATGAGCGACAGCGACGGCGTCGAGTCCTTCCGGGAAGCGCTCCGGGATTTCGATCTCCCACCGCAGAACTGCGTCTACGCGGACCGCGACGGGAACATACTCTACTCCGTGACTGGCCGCCACCCGCGACGGTACACTGACGGCGAGCCCGTCCGTGGAACGCAAGTGTTCGATGGCTCCGAGCAGGAGGGCGAGTGGCCGGGATACACCCCATACGACGAGTCCTCGTGGGACGGGTTCGTTCCGTTCGAAGAAAAACCTCATCTCGAGAACCCTGAGTATCTCGGGACCGCCAACCAGCGAATCATCGACGATGACCGGTACCCGTACTACCTTGCCGAAGGATATGGCGCACCTTTCCGAGGTCGACGACTCTGGGAACGACTGGACCGCCGCATGGAGAGCCCCGACCCGGTGACGCCAGGGTTCATGCGGGAACTCCAGGACGACGCGTACGACAAACGGGCAGAGCTGTTCGTCCAGGCGATCCTGAGGGCCCGTGAAACGATCGACGACGACCTGGACGGCGAACTCGACCGCCTCGGGGCCTGGGACTACCGGATGACCCGGGATTCCCGGGCGGCCCTCCTGTTTGCCCGGTTCGTGGATCATTATCGGCGGGAAGTGTTCGAAGGGCCTCTTCAGGAGGCTCTCGACGAGCGACGGGGCGTCGAGGAGTACTTCCCCAACGACTGGGTCCTCTTGCACTTCGACGACGAGGATTGGTTTCCGGAGGGCCGTGATGCGGCCATTGCGACCGCTTTCGAAGACGCGATTAACGAGATCGAGTCGAACGATTGGACTGTTTACGGCGACTATAACGTCACTGAGATCGACCATCCGTTCGGCCAGTCATGGTTGGAGTACCCGCGGCTCCCGACGGATGGGTCGAAAGCAACCCTCAACAACTTCCGGAAGGAGGCCGGGCGGGGGAGCAGCTGGCGACAGGTGTGCCCGATGGGCGACGCCCCATCGCAGGCCGTCCTCCCGGGCGGCAACGACGGCGATTACTTCTCCGATCACTACGCCGACCAACTCGAGCTGTGGGCCAACGGCGAATACCGTTCGTTCTCGCGAGAGATCAGCGGGAGAACGGCCATTACTTTCGACGGGGGTGACGATTCGTGACCATCGGCGATCGGCTCGAAACGATCCGCGTTGACGGGTGGCGGCGCTGGATCTTTGCACTGGCAGGTGGACTGCTCGGTCTCGTTTTGGCCACGACCCACTGGATTGGATTCCTGATCGGGGGTGCACTCGTGGCCGTTCCCCAGCGCTCCATCGTTCGGGGCATCGTTTCAGGGACGGGATACGGTGTTCTCGTGTGGGGCGTCTTTCTCGCCACGTTGGCGTTGGACGGGACGGCAGCTTCGTACGTCGACATGGGCCAGGTTTTCTACCTGAGCGTCGCCATCCCCGTCGTGACGGCGTTCCTTGGATCGCTGGTTCGTGCTTTCGGTTGATGGCGCGAGCCAGCGGAACAGTCTTGTCGCGGCGTCACCACCGACGAGGATTATAGTCGTGGCAACCGTAATCCGACGTATGCGACAAATCGTCCTCATCGCCATCGGGGCCTTGGGCCTCGTATCTCCCAAACGACTCCTGAACCTGAACGCGCGCCTGAACTTGATCGGCTACGAAAACACGGACCAGGTCGAACCGAAACGGTGGTTGATCTGGGCCACTCGTGTGATGGCGCTACTCCCCCTCGCGGTCGGATTGCTCGATCCCTTTGAAAGCGAGGAATAACGCGGTAGGCCAGCGGCGGACCGCAAGTATGCCTAATCGTCAGCCGAAACGGACGACGGCACACCGGATTCGATCTCTCCTGCGTCGAGTGCCGCTTCTACCTCTCGAGCAGCAGTGACGAGGTTCTCCATCTTCCGGACGGCGGCCTCGCGCGGGAGGAGCTTCAAGCCGCAATCGGGGCTGACGACGAGCCGTTCTGGCGGAACGATTTCCAAACCGCGCTCGATGTTTCGCTTGATTTCCTCGACGGACTCCACGTCGGCGTCGTGGACGTCCACCACGCCGAGTGCGAGGTCCTTGGTGAACGGCGGATCACGAAACACGTCGAGTTGTTCGAAGTCCCCGTTCGCGAGTTCGAGGTCGAACTCGTCGACCGGAAACTCGAGGATTTCTGGGTAGATCCGCGAGTAGTCGCCATAGCACACGTGGGTCCCGATCCGGATGTCGTCACGAATCCCGTCGACGACTCGCTCCAGTGCCTGCCCAACGATGGCGTGATCGTCCTCGTGTTGCGCGAGGGCTGGTTCGTCGATTTGGACGTATTTCGCCCCCGATTCTATCAGGGACTCGACCTCCTGATTCACCAGGTCGGCGAGATCGTACGTCAGCGCCTCGACGTCGTCGTAGGCCTCGTTGAAGCTCCACCTCGCGAGCGTATATGGTCCCGTAATGGGGACCTTGACCGGACCGTCGGCAACGCTGGAAGTGAACTCGTACTCGTCGACGAGCCAGGGTTCGGCGTATTCGACGTCCTCGACGACGCTTGGTTTGTCGAAATAGTTGTGGCCCCAAACCTTCACTGGGCCATTGAACTCGTACCCATCGATACGGTGAGCGAAGTATTCGACCATCTCGTTGCGCCGCATCTCGCCGTCCGTCACCACGTCGATTCCAGCCCGTTCGTGTTCGTGGACGATCGCCCGCGCGGCGTCGTCATTGGCCTCAGCCCAATCGCTCTCGTCGAAGTCTGCATCCCCATCATCCGACTCGAACAGTTCGCGCGCACGGTGGTGCCAGGTCGGTTTCGGGTAGCTCCCAACGACGGTCGTCATGAGGAAATGGTCGTTGGGGTGGTTCGGCGGCCGGAATTGCGATTTGTTCATGCGCTCACCTCCGTGCGAGTAGTGGCCTCACCGAGCACTCGCAGTTTCTCCTCGAACGTGTCATACGGCAAGTAGAAGAGGCCGGTGTTCGGGGTGACGTAAACCCGGTCGAAGTCGGCGACAGGGGTCCGGTCCTCCACCCACTCGACGCGTTGGCGGACGGCCTGCGGAGTCTCGACGAGGGTATTCTGCCCGTCAACGAGTCCGAGCGCGACGTCATCCGTCGTCCCGTACTCGTTGATGAGGGGAGTATGTCCGTCCTCTCGGGTCACAAAGTCGAACCCGACGGCATCGATATCGGCATCGAGCAGGTGCGCGTACACCTTCTCTTCGAGGACGTCCCAGTAGGGGTAGACCACGACAGCAGCGTCAGTCGCGCTCGCGACGCGATCGATAGCCTCGCTCGCCCGCGCGTCTTCACCATCGCTTGGTGGGTCGACGGCGAGTGACGGTTCGAGGAGAAACAGGGTTTCGAGGTCGGGGAACCGTTCTACCTCGCCCGCAAGAAAGGCCCCGACGGCGTCGAGGAGCGCTGGCTCGTCCCCATAGTACTCGTCCGTCGCGAGATCAGCCAGGGAATACGGGCCCGGTAGAACCGCCTGCCGGGAAGACGGATCGACGGCCTCGAAGCCACGGTCCAGTTCCGCCGCCACATCACCGTCAAACGCCAGTTCCCCCTGGACGACGGGCTCCCGATAGAAGTTGTTGTTATCGTAGTACCGGACGATGCCCCGCGTCTCCACGCTATCGTGAACCGCGACCGGGTGAGCAAGAATATCGTCCCACCGGAGTTGCCCCTCCACGATTCGATCGAGACCGGCGTTGCGCTGGTCATCGATTACCGTCGCCCGCGCCTCGGCGTATGCGGCCAGTACCTCCGAACTCTCGTCGCCGTCGACCAGGTCGTGTTTCTGATGGCCTTTCAGGTCGCTTAGCGTTTCTTTCGACGGATCCGGTAGCGGCAGGAGCCCGAGCGACGTTCCCACGAGTTCAGTCATGAATTTGGACCCTCTAAGATATGCCCACTTTTAATATTTTTCATAGTAAGATATGCATAAGAGTCATATCAGAATCAGGATACGTCTCACACCAGAACACCGTGGTCCCTCAGAAAGGTTCCCGCGGGGGAATCAATTTCAAAATCGTCAGGGTCTCGAACGGGAACGATTCGTCCCGGAGGGCAACGGCGCTGAACCCCATTTCTGCCGCGAGGTTGACGACCTCGTCAACGCCCGAAAGACTGCTCACCAAAAGAAGAACGACGCCCTCCGGGGCCAGGACTCGGCAGACCGATGCCAAAAAGGGATCGACGACTGCCCGCCCGGATTCCCCACCCGAAAGGGCCACTTCCACCCAGTCGTCCCACTCTGCGTCGGGGTCAGTTGGGAGGTACGGCGGGTTGAAGGTCACGACATCGAACGCGTTGTCGGCAAATGGTTCTGTGAGGTTTCCTCGCACGACTGGGACCCCACGCTCACTCGCTCGCCGGCAGGCATACGGGTTCAAATCACAGCCGATCACCCTCGCACCGGTTTCCTCGGTCATCCGCTCGGCGACAAACCCCGAGCCAGTCCCCACGTCCAGGACCAAATCGTCGCCGTCGACGACCGTAATCGCAGCGTTCGCGAGCAACGCGGAATCTTCCGCGGGTCGGTACACGTCTCGTTCGACGTCCCGGCGATCCGCGAGGGTCACTTATTCGTCACCCCCGTCACAGGACGACTCTGCCCTCTGTTCCACCGCTTCCTCCTGCGCATCCCGACCGCCGCCACCCCTCCGCATTGACACGGTCCGCTGTGGGAACGGTACCTCTATACCCGCCTCGTCGAAGGCGTCCTTTATCGCCCCAATGACCCGGGTCCGGGTCTGCCACACACGTCGCGGGGCAGGATTGGAGATCCAGCAGCGCACTCCCAACACGACCGCAGAATCCTCGAAGCGTTTTGCATCCACGACCGGTGGCGGTGGTTGCTGAATTCCCTCGACGTCCGCAAGGGCGTCGTTTGCAACCGCTATCGCCCGGTCGACGGAGGTCTCGTAATCGATCCCGACTTCCACTTCGATCCGCAACCGACCCTTCGCGCTCCGATTGACGATCTTCGTGGCGGTGATCTCGTCGTTCGGTAGCGTCACGTATTCGCCGTCTGGCGTTTCGATCCGCGTATTGACGATCGAGATATCCAGGACCGTCCCCGATACGTCGGCAATAGCCACCCAGTCGCCCACCTCGAAGGGTTGGGAAACCATCAGCACGAACCCGGCCAGGAGGGATCGAAGCGTCTGTCTGGCGGCCATCCCGATCACCAGTCCCAGGACCCCTGCACCGATGAGGATGCCACTGAGATCGAACTCCCAGACCCCCAGCACCACCAGGATCGCCAGTCCCCAGAGTGCCACCTGGGAAAGGCGATACCCGACCTCCTGCTGGTGTCGATCGAACGGCGCATTTGATTCCTGCAATCGCCCCAGCAACCGCCCGACGAAGTCGACTACTACCTGTACGGCGACGAACACCGCCAGCGTGACCACGAGTCGTGGCGCAATTCTCGTCCCGAAATCGGCGCTCTCGACGAAATCGCGGAGGATCACCGTCTGTTCCCAGACGCCGACCACGATCAGCGACCCAGCAGCGATCACGGCCACAAGCCCTGTCGACGCGAGGATGTCCGCCAACAGACCGCCGATCCGATCCTCGAGTCGCCTCCGCTCACGACGAATCGCGATGCCAAGGAGTACTGCCACTACCAGAATGGCAAAGGTGGCCAGCACCCGTTGCCCGGGCGAAGAAAAGAGGCCACCGATCGCGTTCAATTCACCGGCCACGTCAGGCATCGACGCCCACCTCGACCGCAAGCGACGCAAGGGAAGCAAACTCCTCCGGTTCGAGGTCGTCCGGGCGTCTCGAAAGCAACGCCTCATCGGCAGCAGCCACGACCCCCGACGCGTCGTCCAGGTTCGAGATGTGCGCCGTGTTTCGGATCGCATTGCGAACGGTCTTCCGCCGTTGGGTAAACAGTGCCTTCACGAAGTCGAAAAAGAACGCTTCGTCAGCGACGTCGTAGTCCGGGTCCCGCGGTGTGGCTCTGATGACCGCACTCTGCACAGTCGGAGCGGGCGAGAACGCCTCTTTCGGAATCGTCTCGACGATCTCGACGCCTGCGTAGTGCTGGGCAGTCACCGAGAGTCGCCCGTACTCGCTCGTCCCGGCCGATGCGACCATCCGTTCCGCAAATTCGCGCTGGAAGGTGAGCACCAAGGGTTGGTTTTCGGGGAACAATCGGAAGGCAATCTCACTGGAAACGCCGTACGGAAGGTTTGACACCGAGGCGGTGAATGACGGGAGATCGACCTCGAGTGCGTCCCCCTGGATAATCTCCAGAGCATTACGGGCCCGTTCTTCCCGGAATTCTTCCCGAAGAAATGCCACCAGTTCCGGATCGCGTTCGACGACCGTCACCCGGTCGCCAATCGTCAGGAGTCGATCAGTCAACGCGCCGGTCCCCGGGCCGACCTCCAGCAGATGGGCCTTCCTGGCCTCATCAGGGAGATACGTGGGCAGTCGATCGAGCACCCGATCGTCCACCAGGAAGTGCTGGTCGCGTCGGGGGTCACCCGTGACGCCCGCCCGCGCGAGCAGCGCGTCTGGGTCTCTCATACCGAGCGCGTAGGCTTCGATGACGGGTAAATCCGTCTACTCGTCGTCTTCACGGCGAACGAAAAGTCGATACTTGAGATCCGTTTCTGTTAGCTCCTCAACGATTCGTTCGGCGAGGATGTCTTCAGGATCGTGTAACCCACCCACACGCTGTTCGAGTTCCTCGAAACTCTCGAACGGTTTGCGTTTGCGCTCGTCAATAATCGAGTTCCGGAGTTTCTCCCCGATCCCCGGCAGGAGGTTGAGTTGGTGCAGCCTGAGCGTAATGGGTTGGGCCTCGTTGAAGAAATCGACGAACCGGTCCTCTTCGGACTCGAGCGTTTCGCGGATCGCGTACTCGAGTTCGGAACCCGCACCCCCGGATAGATCGTCGTGGTCGATTTCCCACAGGTCGATGATACCGTCCCGTTCCGATTCGGGTTCGACGACGACCTGATCACCGATGCCGACGTCAGCCGTCTCCTCGAAAACGATTTCAAACAGTCGGAACGAGTCCGTGCTCATGCCGTAGCCCAGGGGTTGCCGGTCGTACCCGCGGGGACCGGCCTCCGAGCGCCCGTTTGGAAAGAAATCCAGAAGGACGGCCCTCTTGGCGTCGCTCCCATCGCCTTCGGAATCGGTCATATGCTCACTGGTACGGCCACCCAGTACTTAAACCTGGAGTGTTGTCACCACGGCTACGGTTCCAGAGTGAAGTACCCCGCGCACGGTGGCGCGGGGCGTCCGTGTTTACTCTGGCACTGCTGAAGCAACGGACTTTAATTGCTCTCGCGCTCCCTGTGACGGTTGCGCCGACCTTCCGTGTCGGTGAACACCCGAACCCGAATTGCGTCCCTGAGAGTCGGTCCCTCCACCAGGACCCGATGCCGTCCGTCTCACCTTCCGAACTCCTGGAAGGGTGTCGAGAGACGGCACATTTCCAGTT
>JBKEGM010000072.1:0-10067 GCA_046710005.1 Natrialbaceae archaeon | reverse complement strand
TCGGCGGTGGGTTCGTCCTCCTGTCGGAACGCGTCGCCAGTGTGATAGTCGAGCGTTTGCGTGCCTCTGCGGAATCCCCGTGGGGACTCGCTGGTGTCATACTCGCGGGTTTCTTACGGGAAGGCGGGGGAATTCGCCTCGAATCTCTATAATCGGGGTGGAGCGGCACTGGCGGCGGGTTCGAATCGTTGTCGTCCTGTTACTACGGGGCCGCCGTCCGGAAGCAATCGCGATTGGATTTCAGTCATCGCCCCAGTCGTTTCCTCGGGCGGGCACGGGTCGATGAGGAACTGCACACCCCCGAGTGCCACGGGGTCGCGCCAACCGCAAACGAGTACAACCGGTGGTTGAACCTCGACAGCCTATTGATTTCTTCCACAAAAACTATATTTTATCGACGATTTGAACAGAATATGGTCCGGTCCAAACTGCTCGCCTATGGTACGATGTTCGTCGGTATGTGCGTGATTTTTGCCAGTCTCCTCCTGATCATCCCGGGGGCCGGAGCCTGGGAGACGACCTATGAACTCCACCACTCACAGACGGAGATGCCGGAGGATGATAGACCGTCACTGTTCTACTCGGAACTGGAGTGGAGAGACAAGCGGGTCGTCGATCGGGCGATCCAGGGCGAAACGGTCCGTCGGGGGTTCTTCGGTAATTCTCCGCCCAATGAGTTCCCACCCGTGGTGATCCACGACCTTTCCAACGATACTGTTTACATCTTCGAAACCACCGATCCGCAGTACGTCATCAAGTCGACTCAGGGGGCCGGCGCAATCGTGATGCTCCTCATCGGGATCGGATTGACCGCCGTCGCCGTTCGCTTCGACATCAATCGCTAACACTCCGCTGATCGTAAGCAGGTCAGCAGTCGTACGCCCGCGTCCCCGTTCCGACAGTGATCGTCCGCATCCTGTTCGCGACGATCGACCTCTAGTGACGAACGCGGAGTTCTAGCGTCTCCGTCTCGCCAGGTGAGAGCGTCTCGTCGTCCTCCAGCACTCCGAACACCTGCGTTTGCACCCGTCCCGTCCTGGAAACGGGTTTCGTCATCGTCTCGTCAGTATGGGCGGAACTCACGACGAGAACGAGTTCCTGCCCTTCGGATCCCTGCAGGCTCGACGCATGAGGGATCTCGAGCGTGACGATCCCAATGATGCTAATGGTGTCCCGGCGTGCCAATTCCCATACAGGTCAGGACGCTGCCGTTGCCCCCGTCCGGCAATTCGATCTCGTCATTCAGACCGACAGTGAGATCGGTCGCTTCGACGGTGCCGTTCTCGTCCGGATCGTCGGCAGCGAGGTCCTGGAAAACTACCTGCGTGCCGGCGCTCACCGCTGTCAAAATGAGAAAGAGGGCGACCGAGCCCCGACTCGGTGGCCAGTCCAAGATCCAGGCCAAGACCCCGATGATCACCACTCCGGAAGAAATCACCTCAATAGTTGTGTTTCATGCTTACCAGGGCGACCGATCGCATCCCCTGGAAAGGGGAACCGCGATCCCGAACACAATTGGTTTTCTCAATTTCTTGGACAGTCAAACGCGTTCGATCGTAAACTCGCAGTGGTCGTCGCCCTCCAGCATACACCGGTCCTCCTCGATCGAAACGTCCTCGTTGTACTCGTTCGCGAGCCCTTCGAGAACCCCCTGGCCCACCTCACAGAGTTCTCGGGGCGACTCGTAGGTGAGGACGACCATGTCCGAAACGACGCGGTCGCAGGACACGTCAGGCGGATCGTTTTCCTCGTTCTGGGCCTCGATGTCATCGTATACCTCGTTGAGATGCTCGAGCACATCGAGCATCGACCACTCCTCACGGACGTGGGCGCTGAACGTGCTCAGGATATCGGGAGCCAGGAAGCGACCGAAATCGTGACGGATAGTTCCTTGGTCGTGCCCGGATAGTTCGGAAATGGCCTCGACGATCGAAGTGAACTCCTCGTCAGGATAATGGGCAACCGGGAGGTAGAGCTTGGGTTCAATCCCCGATTGCTCGACGACTTGGTCCCAGGCACCGTCCGGCATTCGTTTCTCGACGTACTGCTTGAGACGCCGATGGATCACGCCGTGCATCTCTCACCACCCCGTCCCGTCCCCGCTGGCCCTCGTGGCAGATCGTTGGGCAACCATACCTTGCTCTAACCTTACGGCTGTTGGGATAAATATGAATAGCGGCCGATCAGGTCACAGCCGATCCAGGGCCTCGGCCACGACTGGAGCGACGCTAACGGCACTAACGGGGCGTTCGATGGTATCAGTCCCGTAAATCGCTTCGACCCCCGCGCGATACAGCTTCGTCGCGGCGTCGCGGGCGAGAAGCGGGTGGACGCACGCGACGAAAACGCGACCAACCCCCCGTTCGCCGAGGACCGCGATCGACTCTCTCATGGTCGATCCCGTGGCGACGATGTCGTCGACCACCACAACGTCTCTATTTCTCACGTCTGCGTCGCCCGGCGTGATCTCGACCTCGGTGCCTGACCGACGAGTCTTCTCGAAGTGGTCGGTGTCGCCCGCGCCATAAGCATCCCGAACGCGGGACGCGAGGTCGATCGCCCCTTCATCGGGCGCAAGAAAGAGTGGATCGGTCAGGTCGGCAGGCAGGGGTTCTGCCAACCTGCCCCCTGCCGCGACGGCGATCCCGGTCGGCTTGAAGAATTCGGTAATTGCGTTCTCGTGAGGGCAAACGGTTAAAACACGGTCGGAACCTGTACTAATGGCCCGCGCGACGGCCCGGGCTGAGACGGGGTGGCCCGGTTCGAAGGCCTCATCCTGACGACCGTAGCCCATGTAGGGGAGGACGGTGATCACCTCGTCGGCACCGGCCTGGCGGGCGGCGTCCTGCAGCTGGAGCACTTCGACGTGGGCGTCTGCTGAGGTCGTCGATGCCACGACAATAGCACGCTCTGGCTGTGCGTCGCCGATCCCGACCAGTAGTTCGCCGTCTGGGAACCGGTCGTAGGTGACAGGCGCCACCGCCTCGTCGAGTACCTCGGCGAGGGCGGCGGCGAGGGACTGGGAGGTCGACCCCGGAACGATCATGTGCGGTACCTCGTCGGGGGAGAGTAAGTGCGTTTTCGTTGGCCTCGCTCAGGTGAAAATGTCCTCCGGACTCAGGGAACGACCACGCCAACTGGGTCCGCAAGGCCAATCGATCGATACTCCCAGCCATCCCCGGCGTCGACCTGGAGCGTGCCGGTCGGGGTAACGGCATAGGCGTTCTCCCCGAAGGCCACATCTATGACAGCAGACTCGGGGATTGATCGCACGTGCCAGTTATCGGAGGGCGAATCCGTCGTGGCTGATTTGCCCCGGGGAGCGTGCTCGTAAAGCGAACCGTCGACGACCGCGAACGCTCGATCAAGCGACCCCTCGACGGTGGCTGAATCGGACGCGACGGCCTCGGCCGACCCCTCGAATTCGCGCATCCATCCTGCGCCGAGGCGGTAGAGACCTGCGCCAGTCGCGACCAGTGGAACGCCCGGCGAGGAGACGGCCCGGGCATCGTCCAATCCAGTATGGTTCAGACTGTCCGGGGAAACGCGATACACCCCATCCGCGGCTGCCACGAACGTCCCCTCGATGTCCCGGACGGGCGCATCCACGTCTGCGATTTCGAGCCACTCGGTCGGGTCCGCAGGGAGGTCGACAACGCGACCGATCTCGGCGGCCGGCGAGGCCGCAAGTAAATCCAGGGGTTCACCACGATCGAATCCGACGGCGTCAGCCGGACCGAACCCGGTCTCGACGTACTCGCCGGCAGGAGTCCGCACGATCACGTCCTCGTCGGTGGCGACGGCGAGCCACCCGTCCGCGGCGGCCAGGTCACGGCCGCCACACTGGCGCTCCAACGAAAAGCGTCCAACGCGGCCTGACGCGAGCGAAACGGATGCGGCACCGACGCCCAAATCGTTCGCGACAAAAGCGGTTTCCTCGCCGGACGGCGCGTCGTAGACGCGGTCTTCCTCCAGATCGCCCATATTCAGGACGAACGGTGTGGAGGGCCATAGACCTGCGGGACGGTGCGAACGCTGACGGTAGTGAACGGTGGGGCCCGGGACGTCCTCACGCCACAGCCCACCGGTCGGCGCGGGTCCGGAACCCCTATGGGTCCGCCAACCCCACCATCACTCGAATGAAAGTCTTCGGGTCGAGCGGGACGCGCGGCGTGGCCAACAAGGAACTCACGCCGAAATTCGCCCTGCAAGTGACGCAGGCGGCCGGGGAGGTCTGGGAGGTCGATCGCGTCGGGGTCGCTCGTGACACACGAACGACTGGCCGGATGCTTGCGGATGCCGTGGCCAGCGGGCTGTCGAGCGTCGGGCCGGACGTCGACCGCCTTGGCGTCATTCCGACACCTGGGGCCCAATCCTATGCGGAACGGGAGGGCATCCCGATCGTCATGGTTACCGCTTCGCATAATCCGCCGGAGTACAACGGGCTGAAACTGATCGGCGACGACGGAACCGAACTCGCGGTCGAAGAACTCGAACGGGTCGAGAATCGGCTGCTCGCCAGCAAGTTCGACCCGGCTTCGTGGGACGAGGTCGGCCGGGTCCACCACGTCGAGGGGGTCCGGACGGCGTACGTCGAGGAACTGATCGATCGCGTCGACCGCGAGAAAATCGCGGCCGGGGACCTGACGGTGGCCCTGGACCCTGGTCATGGAGCTGGAGCGCTGACGAGCCCCGATTTCTTCCGCGAACTCGGTTGCCGGGTCGTCACTGTCAACGCCCAACCCGACGGGCACTTCCCGGGACGGGATCCGGAACCGGTTGAGGAAAACCTCGACGACCTCGGACAGCTCGTCCGCGCAACCGACGCCGACGTGGGGATCGCACACGACGGTGACGCCGACCGAGCCATCTTTTACGACGAAAAGGGCGAATACGTGGAAGGCGACGCCACGCTGGCGGCCCTGGCAGCCGCTGAACTCAAGGCTGACGACACCACTGTTTCGGCAGTCAACGTCTCTCAGCGACTCGTCGACGTGTGCAAGCACGTGGGTGCCGACCTCGAACTCACGCCGATCGGGTCGACGAACATCATCACACGGATCCGCGAACTATGGGACGACGACGTCCGCGTCCCGATCGCCGGTGAGGGCAATGGCGGAATTTTCTACCCCGAAGACCACCGTCTCAACCGGGATGGCGCGTACGTTGCCGCGCGGTTTCTCGAACTGGTGGTCGACAGGCCGGTTAGCGAGATCGTCGCCCCGTACGATGGGTACCACAACGTTCGTACGAATGTTCCATACGACGATGAGGGGGAACGCGAGACGATGCTGCAGGCAGTCGAGGACTACGCCGCAGACGTCGATGCCGAGCTACGGACCATCGACGGATTCCGCCTCGATTACGGCGACGCGTGGGTGCTGGCTCGTCCCAGCGGCACGGAACCGCTCGTCCGGGTATACGCCGAAGCCCAGGACGTCGATCGGGCTCAGCACCTGTGTGACGAACTTACGGCCGTGGTAGAATCGGCGCCGGACCACGAGTGAGGGCGACCGCGTTCGTTTCCGCGTTCTGGTGAACCACAACCCTTTGAACAAGTTTGCGTAGGGACGTCACCCGCAAAGGCGGCGAACCACAGTTTACTTCCCTCTCGACTTCGGCTATTGTATCACGATGGGATTCGGATCGTACGACGAAAGCGAACAACGGGACCAGAACGTCGAAGCAGACGATATCGACGAGGACTCGAACATGGGCGGCGACTTCGAGGGCGAACTCCAGGTCGAGTCCGACGCCGACACTGACGAACTCCTCGACCGACTCGATGAGATGAAGGATTAGCGGTCGCGCGAACGGATCGTGTTAGACCGACGTGAGTGACGGTTTCCCTCGTTTTTCTACATTCTCCAGAGGACACGGGCTACGGTCGCCATCACGATCAGAACGAAAACCGTCCCCAATGCCAGCGCAGCAAACCCCATAATTCGGGTCGTTTCCTCGAAGAGGATTGATTCGCCGAAGAGTTCCGGAAGAACGAATCGCGCCGCAAGCGCTGTTCCAACCGCAAAACACCAACCCTCGAACAATAATCGGATTGTGCGTAACGCGCTTAATGGGTCTCGCGGTGCGACTGGTCTGCGAAGTCTTGACCGCTGTCTAGCTCCCCCCATCGTTCCCCAGGGGACACATTATCACCTCACAATAATAAATCATGCTAAAACTATAGGAAATTTCCAGTGGCGCCAGCAGCGTCTCTGAACCGTCCGTACCGGTCGAAAATGACGAGATGGCAGACAAGGGTGCCGCAAGGCACCCGTCACCGGCGGAATTGTTACCTTCCGCCGGCCACGGTTCCCGAGAACAATCCTTTCACGACGGCGAACGGGGACCTGTAGCGATCTCAGGAACCATGTGAAATTATGGCAGAGACTCATGTAACAGTATCGGCCACGGTGGAACTGAACGTTTGGATTAACGGGTCGGGTGAGCCTCGAGCGCCCGTTCGACATCGATTAATTCGTCGTGTAACGACTCGAGTTCCGCCTGAATTGTCCCTGATCGCAATCGTTCGCGCTCGTCAGGACCAAGTTCCTCGATTGCGACAGCCGCGTTTCGAAGACGCCGGTATCGACCATGATCGCGAGTCAGTGCCCGAACGTCCCGGAGTTGGGAGACCACGTCTTCGGGCGCAAACCGCGAGACGACAGCAATCAGTTCGTCGCAAATGATCCTGATCGCGTCGGCACCGGCGGGGGGCCACTCGATCGTGAGCCCAGAACCATCCAGGCGGCCGAGATAGGTCTGGTGGGTCGCCACCCGGCGCTTGAGTTCGTCCGGGTCCTCGACGTAATGCGCCAGTTTTGACCGGGAATAATCGGCGTACTCGAGCAACTGTGGAATCGTCTCCTCCCCTGCGGTCTGCTCGTGAACGTAGCCCCGAAGTTCATCCGGCGGTTTTGGCACGGATACGAGTGGGAAGCGCTGGGCAGTGCTCGCGAATTCGAGGACCTCCCTGGCAGGGGTCTCCGCGCGAAACGATTCGAACGCGTTCTCTACCGCACCGTTGTATGCGTCAATCGGGTCGCGGAGTTCGTTCACCGGTGCGTCGAGGTCGGCATTGCCGAGTTCGAGCAGTCGTTCCCGCTCGGCGATCGCATCCTGGAGTTCAGACTGCCGTTTCCCCGCCGCCCGACGGGCATCACGATAGGCTTTGCCGGCAGTGGCCCGACGGCCGAGAACGGCCGTCGCTTCCCGCGCCGGGGCGAGTGCCTCACGCGCAGCGGCGAAGTCGTCCGCAGTGAGCCGGCGCTTGTCGACCGTGTCCAGGGCTTCCTCGAACGCGTCCAGATATGGCAAATCGTCGTCGAGTTTCTCGACAAAGGTTGCAAATTCCTCCTGGAACTCCACGTACGCCCGGAAGTTCTCGCCACCCGAACCGGTGGCAGACCCCTCGTATTCATCAAGCAGGGAAATGGCGTCGTCGGTGGCCTCCCGAATGCGCTTCAATCTGGCTTCGCCCCGGTCCTCGACGGCCGCCTCGGCAGCCTCGAGTTCGGCAGCGGCCGCCTCGAGGTCGTCGACGACGTCAGTCATAGACCTCGTCCGGATCGAAGACTGGTTCCTCGACGAGGGTTGCCGTCATCGCCTCGTCCGTGGCGTCGACGCGTCGATGGAAGCAGGAACGATGGCCGGTATGACAGGCCCCGCCGGTCTGGTCGACGCGGTAGAGGATTGCGTCGCCGTCACAGTCCACGCGCACCTCCCGGACGTCCTGGACGTGCCCGCTGGTCTCACCTTTCAGCCAGTGCTCGTCACGACTCCGCGAATAGTAGTGGGCCCGGCCGGTCTCGAGCGTGCGCTCGATCGCGGCGCGATCCGCATGGGCCACCATCAGGACCTCATCGGTGTCGGCGTCCTGCGCGACGACGGTGAGGAGACCGTCGTCATCGAACTTGAGGTCGAGGGTCATTGGATAGGTGTCGACACCTTGGCGTCATACGTCTTTTCGTTGAGCCATGGCACCATCAGGAAGCGCTCAGACAACACCGAGCAAACCGAGCAGGCCAAACAGGAGGTCACCATAAATCAAAGCCGCGATCAAACCGAAGGCGATCGGAACCATGAACGGAATCCCCGGCGTCATCCATACCTTGTCGCGAGTAACCAGCACGGTCAACCCCTCTCGCAAGTCCTCAGGCGACATTCCATAGGCCCCCTCGGCATCCTCCAGAAACGCCTCGGCACCCCACGGGTCGTCGGTATCGGGGTTCGAATCAGCAGTTGAAATCGCGTCGGAATCTACCGATTCGACGCTCGTATCACCCGTCGGAATGGATCCATCGATCGCACCGTCGCCAGGGTCACCCGGTTCGTCGGGCAGGCTTTCGGGATCCCGGTAGCGTTCAGGATCCGTACGCAACGCCGAAAGCGAGACCCCGCGCCACCGGAGGTACATCCGGAGGACGTCGAGATCAAGTCCTCGGCGGGTCCGGCCCCGGGGCGTCTCCATGAGGGACCCAGGGATAGTCGGGATCTCGTGCCAGGCGACCGGGCGACCGACAAGCATTAGCCACGAGAACCGGCCCCGAACGAGGTTGCGCCCCGCAACCGCTGCCGGATACAGGATCCCAACCAGTACGGCGTTCGTGAGGACTGTAAACGAGAAGACCCCAACCGGCGTCCGGACCGGCGGGATGTGGTAGGGAAGGCCAAAAGCCCCGGTGGTCAGGAGGTCGGGGAAGGTCGGAAACAGTAGCGCAATCGCCATGAGTCCCTTGGCGTCAGCCCCGCCAAACGCCCCGAAGTACCAGAATACGTACGCGATCGGGACGACCAGGCAAGTACTGACGGCGACCTGGAAGGCATAGTGGGTTCTTACGAATCCGCCCTCCTGCCAGGCCATCCAGCCGTCGGCCACGAGGAGGATAACGGCGAGGACCGCAAGGGGCACCCAAGCCGCGTTCGGAACCCGACGGATCTTCACGTCGCGATAGGCCGCCCAGACGAAGATCGGCACGGCGACGAAAAGCCGGAGGAGATCTGTCCACGTCGCGCTGACGGCACCGAGTTCGAGCACGTGTAGGCCACCGACCGTCATGGAGTTATGCGTTCCGGCCTCCAGTTTCAAAATCGATGTCGGGAGATCGAACCCCCGCCGCGTTGCAACTGGGGAACCGATTCGCGGGTTTCTCAAAAATTGATTACCGGTTTCCTGCGTGGCGGCAGCCAGGGGTTACACCCCCCGTTTTGGCTCCGTGCTCGATCGACCCGATCCGTGGTAAATTGGACGTCGGATCGTCCCGATCGGTCTAGATGACGCGATCCTGAAGGTAATCCAGGTGTTTGGCGTTGTAGACGATCTTCACGGTGTCGGCGGCCGGGCTCCCGATGCAGGTCAGGCGGACGTTCCGGTCCTCGACCTCCTCGTCGCTGAGGATCTGCTGCATGTCCATGTCGATGTCGCCCTCTTTCACGATGGCGGCGCAGTTGGCACACGCACCGGCCCGACACGAGAAGGGCCAGTCGAAGCCCTGGCCCTCTGCCGCTTCCAGGATGTATTCCCCTTCTGCGACGTCGAGTGTCCCGTAATCACCGTCGTCGAGGCCAGCGTCTGCCGCTTTTTCGAACAGGTCGTCGTCGTCCATTCCCCAGCCGTGGTCGTCGAGCACTTCGTAGTTGAGGTATTCTACTGTGGGCATCAGGGTACCGATACACGGGCATAGTTGTTAGAACTTGCTGTTGTTGCAACGTTAGCAGAGCAAAATTTCTCATCTTTCCGTGGAAATAAGCGAAGAAGTGTCGGAATCGTCGTCAATCGACCGGGGATTGCGTTCGCGAGTAGCACTGGGTCTCCGAAAGGCGCGAGCGCCGAAACGAGGGCGACCCACAGGAGCACGAAAACACCCCGGATTGAGGCCTCGCCCACTGGGGTACTTCGGCGTCGAATCACCCGTTAGCTGTCAGGTCGAAGCCAAACTCAATGGGACGTTCGAGTCGCCGGAGAGCGCTGTGAACTACCCCGCCCTACTCGTCGCCTTCGGCGACTCCTTGAGGGCGGGGCTTCCTGATTCCACGACGCGACTTGCAGACACTGACTCTCGATGAGT
>JBKEGM010000071.1:0-10114 GCA_046710005.1 Natrialbaceae archaeon | reverse complement strand
TCATAAGCGGCGTGAGCCCTTCGATCTCGGGCGCGTTGGCGAGTGGCCCCGCGTCCAGTGGTCGGAGTCCCTCGATCCCATCGGCCAGTCGTCGGACCTGGTCCTTGGCCTCCGGATCGTCGCCGACCAGTAGCGTGTCGATGCCCAGCGCAGCGTCGAGGTCTGCGAGCCGTCCCGCGGCGAGGTTGTGGAACGCGCCGACGACAGGAACGTCATCGGGGGCCGTTTTCGCGGCGACGGCGGTCACGCTCCCCGCTCCAGGCTTGTGGTAATGCATACCGTCCTCGTCGCGTTTCATTCCGACAGCCGGGCTGACCAGGACGGTTTCGGGATCGAGACCATCCGCGACCGCCTCGATGGTATCCGAAACGTGGTAGGCTGGGACGGACAGCACGACGACCTCGGCCCGTTCGGCGGCCTCGGGGTTGCCCAACCCCTGAATCGTGCAGTCGACGCCACGCTCCCCGAGTTCCCCTTCGTATTCCGTGGCTTTTTCGGCGGCCCGGTCGGGGTCTCGAGACCCGATCAGCACTGCGTGATTCGTGTCGGAAGCCCACCGGAGAGCGAGTCCCCGACCAATGTCGCCCGTCCCGCCGAGTAACGCGATTTTCATGTCTTCCCGTCGGGATGGCGGGGGATTAAACGTTGGGTGTGAGGGACCGTTGCGTCGGCCCGTAGGCGACCACGGCGGCAATCACTTCAAGGGCGAGGAACGCCCGTGTGAGTGGCGTTCTCGACACGTCTCCGAGCAGGACGGCGACGAATCCGGTCACCAGGGCCATTGAGAACCACGCGAAGACGAACGTTGGGGTGGCTGCAACGTCGACCCCGAAACGGGCAAGGCCATCGTATAGCGAGAGCCAGCCGGTCACCGGGATCGACACGGAGAAAACCACGAACCACAGGGTCTGGGTGACCGCCGGGTCGTACGTCGGGAGGACAGCGAGCTAACTGGCTCCGGAGCCACCTGAAGCGTCACGTACCGAATCGGGGCCAGGATCAGGCCGATCAGCCCAATGAACGCCCAGAGAAACGGCCAGTCGAGGCTCACTGTTGTCCCCTCATACTGGGCGATTGGATGCCCAGGGTGAGTCCAGCAGCGACGGCCATCCCGACCAGGATGGCTCCAGCCCCGAGGACCAGGGGTGGCGATGTCGGGTCGGGAACCAGGAGGACGGCCAGAACGAACACCAGCGGGGCGACGAGAAAAACGTCCCGTCAGGATGTGGCCGTAAGTAACTCGGGGAGATCGTTCACGCTTCCGGCGACGACATGGGCACCCGCGTCCACGAACGCCTGCCGACCCGCTTCGCCGGTCAATCCGCCGGTCAGCACGCCGATCCCGGAATACTCGCGGCCCGGATCGGCCTCGACGGCATTGACGGCCGTGCGAACGTCGTCGAGGGTGTCGCCGACGAAGGCGACAGTCGTCGCATCGAGACGCTCGGCGAGCGTCACCAGCGCGGCCGGATCTGGTTTTCCCGCGTCCCAGTCGTCCATCGTGAACCGGTGCTCCGCGGGCACGTCGAGTCCAACCCGGTTCAGGGCGATCTCGGCTTCCGCGGCCGGGCGACCGGTGAGGATGCCCACCGGGAACCGGTCGGTCAGCGTCTCGATCGTCTCCGGATCGACGAGGGTCGGTTCGTCGTGAATGTAGCCCTCGGTCTCGATTGGCGGGTCGCCCCCCTCCAGTCCGCGATAGAGATCGACGCCGAGATACAGGGCCTGGAACACGTCCCGGAGGCGGTCACGGTCCCACGCGTCCCGGACACGTTCCATGGCGTTCGCGTCGAGGGCGTCGGTGACGACTGCTCGGGCGGCGTCGAGGCCGCCCCCTGCCTCGGCGATGGCGTCAGTGTACGCGTCGATCGACGCTCGATAGCCTTCGCCGGTCGCCAGGATGTACAGGGCCGCCGCTGCCGTCAGTGCCCAGTCGTCGTTGAACCCGCCAGCGTCCTTGAACGCCTGGACGTCGGGCTTTCTGATGGTCCGACCGTGAACGTGCTCGACCGACTCGACGATGGCTCGTCGATAGGAGTCCTCGACGTCCACGAGGACGCCGTCCACGTCGAGCACCAGCGCGTCGATTTCCATATACCGGGAGTCGTCCCGAGGTTGCAAGGGCGTGTCGGTCACGGATATTCGCGTCGAGGCAGGGGACGTTCATCGGCGCGACCAATAGAGCACGCCGTCGGGGATGTGCTCACGCTCGACGGGGATCTGTGGCGAGTCCCCGCCGAGGGTCGTGAATGCGAGGTCGGCACTTGCGCCCCGGGCGACCGCCAGTGCCGGGCGGTGGAGTTCCGGCGGGAGGTTCAGGGCGTACATCGCGTCGGCGTCGGCGTAGACGGCCGGATCCGGATCGGTCACGTCGTCCCGCGCGAACCGAACGCCCTCTGGGACCGACCGCTCGTAGACGTCGGTCGCGACGACCGTACAGCCGCGGTCGACGAGCGCAGCGGCGAGGTCGGGGCGGCGCCCGATACCGATTTCCACGAGTGAGTCGTATCCGGACAGGCGATCGGCGAGCGCCTTGATATGGTCCGCCACGGCGGGATGTTTAAGAATGCCCCGTTCTTACAAATTTTCATGCTCGTCGCCGTGGTCCCCGTCGGTGAGGTTTCCCCTCGCGTCAAGCGAGCGGCCTCGGATGCGTTGCGGTCGGTCTACGAATGCGACGTGCGCGTCTACGATCCCCAGTCGCTTCCGCCAGGAGCGTTCGATGCGAACCGGAATCAGTACTCGGCCGAGGCGTTCATCAAACTCGCGGAGGACGTGGGTGACGGCGACACGAACATCGCCATCACGGACAAGGATCTCTTCTACCGGCAGCGAAACTACGTCTTCGGGCTCGCCTACCTCGACGGGAGCGGGAGCGTCGTTTCGACCTATCGGCTCCAGACCTCCAGCGACGGCGGCTTCTCGCAGCGGGACTCGGGCGAAATCTTCAACGATCGTGTCCGCAAGGAAATCGTCCACGAAGTCGGCCACACAATGGGCCTCGAACACTGCGACAACAAGCGCTGCGTGATGAACTTCTCCCCGACCGTCCGCGAGGTGGACATGAAGGAAAAGCACCTCTGTGGGTCCTGCCAGCGGCAGTTGTTCTGACCGGACGCCCCGTCCCCTCGCTCCAACCCAATATTCACTCCGGCCGTTGGACCCCGGTAACCTCGAACCGGGCACCGCCATCGTCGCTTTCCGTCACCTGGATCGACCAGCCGTGGGCCTGGACGATTTCCCTGACGATGGCCAGTCCGAACCCCGTGCCGTTCTCGGTCGAGGTGTGGCCTGGTTCGAAGATCTGGTCGGTTTTTTCCGGGGCAACCCCTGGCCCGTCGTCGGCCACGTAGAACCCGTTTTGCAGGTCGCCGATCCTGATCGTATCGGCAGCCCCGTGGACGACCGCGTTGCGAACGAGGTTCTCGAGAGCGCGCTGGAATCGATCGGCGTCGGCCAGGATCATCCCGTCAGTTCGGTTTTCCAGGGTCGCCTCGCCCGTGGCAACGTTCGACCAGCAATCCACGATCGTCGTTGCCAGCACCACCCGGTCAAGATCCGAATCGTCGATCTCGTGGCCGTCCCGAGCCATGGTCAGGACGTCCTCGACGATCGCTTCCATGCGGTCGAGTGCCTCCGCCACCGCCGCCAGATACTGGTTGTCATCCTCGGCTCTGGCGTGCTCGAGGTTCCCGTTCGCGACAGTGAGCGGGTTGCGGAGGTCGTGCGAGACGACGCTGGCGAACCGGTCCAGGCGTTCTTTCTGCTGCTCGAGTTGGTCTTCACGTCGCTTGAGTTCGGTGATGTCCGAGGAAATCCCACAGACGCCGGTCGATTCGCCCTCCTCGTCGTAGAGCGGTACCTTGACCGAGTAGTACGTCCTGCGGTCGCCGTCCCGCAAGGCCCGTTCCTCCGTTTCGACCGGGCGATCCTCGTCGATGGCTTTCCGGTCGTTTTCCCGAACCTCGGCGGCGAATTCCGCGTTCTGGATCTCCCAGTCCGTCCGTCCCAGGATTTCCGACTCGTCAATATTCATGACCGTTGCGTATCGGTCGTTCACCAGGGTGTATCGCCCCTCGAGGTCCTTCACGTAGATGAGGGCCGTCGTGTGATCGAGGATCGCTTGCAAGCGCTCGTTGGTTTCCCGGAGGTCGGCCTCGCGGTCGATTCGATCGATTACCTGGGCCGCGTGGCTCATCAATAACTCGGCCAGTTCCTGGTCTGTCTCGTCGAAGGCGCCGACCTCTCGGGAAACCGTCTGGAAGGTCCCGACGGTCCCGATCGGGACCGTCAGCGCGGACCGGTATTCGGGATCCGCAGGCGTGATGTCGTACTCCCGGAGGTCGTCGGCGACGATGGTTTCCCCGCGATGATAGGCGCGGACCGCCAGCGTGTCCTCGTCGAGGGGGGTTTCCTCGAAGTAGCCCTCCGCATCCCGGTCGAGCGTCCAGGTTTTCTGGACGAGTGCGTCGCCTTCAACGATGTCGACGGCCACCAGCGCGAAGTCGAGCACTTCTTCGGCGGTATCGACCAGGACGTCGTACACCGTCTCCCTGTCCGCCGCGTTCCTGAGATCCTTCGCGGCTTCGTGGAGTGCAGTCAGCGCCCGTTCGCGCTC
The DNA here is from genome assembly GCA_046710005.1 of Natrialbaceae archaeon. Lineage (GTDB taxonomy): Archaea > Halobacteriota > Halobacteria > Halobacteriales > Natrialbaceae > DATFIX01. Next base: position 5,496 of record JBKEGM010000071.1, on the reverse strand, counting down.
CTTGCGATCCGTGATGTCGGTAATGAACCCTTCCAGGGCATCGACCTTGCCGTCGCTCGGCCCGACGGCCTGACCTTGCTCCCAGAGCCACCGTTCCTCGCCGTCGGCCGTCCGAACGGGATACGTAACCGTGAAAGGCTTCCCTTCTTGGATTGCCTCCTGGACGACGTTCCAACTTCGGTCGCGATACTCCGGGTGGATGAGGTCCTCGCCCCACTTCACTTCGCCCGACTCGATAGCATCCGCCGAGTAGCCCACCAGGTTCTCGGCCTCACCCCTGACGAGGTCCATTGGCCACCCCCGTTCGTTTTCACATCGATAGACAATCCCCGGAAGGTTGCTGATCAGCGTTGAGAGTCGTCGTTCCTGCTCCTTCCGCTCGGTGACGTCCCGGTGGGTCGCCAGCAACCGGTCGTGACCGTGGATCGTCGCCCGGTCGATCGTGATTTCCGTCCAGATTCGTTCACCCGTCTTCGTTTCGTCGGGCCACTCGAACGCGTATGACCCCTCGTCAAGCGCCCGTTCCAGGGACTTGCGCGCACGAGCAGGGGGATATCCATCGACGTCTGCAGTGAGGTCTTCTAACGAGAGGTCGAGACACGCCTCGTAATCGTACCCCAACATGTCGCAGTACTGCTGGTTCACGTCGACCAGATCGAAGGTGTCCGCCTCGCGGATCGTCATGCCGACGCCAACCTTCTCGAACATCTCCTCGTAACTCTGGCGGTTGCGATACTGCCGGACGGCGTCCCGAATCCGGTCCGCGAGCCGATCGTACTGGTCGGATCGCCCCGACTTGACGAAGTAATCCGTGGCCCCGAGCGAGAAGGCCTCGCTGGCGACGGCTTCCGATCCCCGTCCGGTGAGCAACAGGAACGGCAAGTCCGGGTCATCCTCTCGAACCCGCTCGAGCAGGTCAAGACCGTCTATCTCCGGCATCCGGTAGTCGGCTACCACACAGTCGACCGCCGTCGTGGACGCCAGTCGATCGAGTGCAGCCGCACCGTCAGTCTCGAAAAGGACCGCGAAATCCTCGTTTTTCGTCTCTAGTGTCTCCGTCACTGTTTCACCCACCTGCCGGTCGTCGTCGACGAGGATCACCCTGATGCCCGCCTGGGCGTCGCTCATACAGTCTTATTTGGTCAGTATTTCTTGAATTTGTGGGATTGTCGGCAGGACGTGCCAGCGCTCGAGGGGAATGGTCGGGTGTTGCATAAGACGACGCCATACATCAGATTAATTATGATGGCTAATTGTCGGGTGACGGACTGCTGGACGTGGTGCGAGAGAACGAGGACTCCACCTCCGACGGGTCGTATGGGTCCATCGCGCTATTGGCAATTACGGGGCGTAGTAGTACTCGCCTTCGCGCTTCTGCTCGCGATCGAGTTGGCTTTCCGGCTTGTTGATCCGTGGCCGGCCGACGCGTTCGTCTCGGCGGAAGGTGACCTCGAGGTTCGCGAGGAAATCGTTCATGCCCGATCGCATGCCCTTGGGGCGGCCGGCCTGGCCGTGGACGGCGGGTTCGCCCTCGAACACCTGCAGGCGGTCGGCTAGCAGGTCGATCATGTAGATGTCGTGGTCGATGACCATGACGGTCGTTTCCTCGCCCTCGGCGAACCGGCGGATGGCGCTGGTCGCCTGCACGCGCTGCTCGACGTCCAGGTGGGCCGAGGGTTCGTCCAGCAGGTAGAGGTCGGCCGGTTCCGAGAGGCAGGCCGCGATGGCGACCCGCTGGCGCTCGCCACCGGAGAGGTCGGTGAGTTGCTGTTCCATGATCCGCTCCAGCTGGAGGGGCTGGGCGATCTCGGTGTTCCAGTAAGAGGTACCGACGTCGTCGGTGATCGTCGAGAGGAAGGTGTCGACCCGCATCGGCTGGTCGATCTCGACGTATTGGGGTTTGTAGGAGATGTCGAGGCCCACGTCCAGGTCGCCATCGTCGGGGTCGAGGCGGCCGGCCAGGAGCTTCGCGAACGTCGACTTCCCGATCCCGTTCGGGCCGACGATGCCCAGGACCTCGTTTTTGCGAATTTCACCACCCTCGACCGCCAGCGAGAACTCGTCCTCGCCGTAGCTCATCTCGAGGTCGGGGTATTCCGCGAGGACGCCCGCACCCTTGGCCGGCCGCGGAGCATGTTGCTCGAACTCGATCGGGTCCGGCCGGATGCGCATGTTCTCGTTCTGGAGGTAGCCCTCGAGGTACTCGTTGATCCCGTTACGGACGCTCTTGGGCGGGGTGACGACCCCGAAAACGCCAGGTTGGCCGTAGGTCACATGGAGGTTGTCCGCGAGCATGTCCAGGATCGCCAGGTCATGCTCGACGACAAGCATCGACCGGTCGGCCTCGTCGGCCAGGTCGCGGATCAGTCGGGCCACGGTCATGCGCTGGCTGATGTCGAGGTAGGGGGTGATCTCGTCGAGGAAGTAGAAGTCGGCGTCCCGGGCCAGGCAGGCCGCGATGGCGACCCGCTGGAGTTCGCCGCCCGAGAGGTCGTCGATGGCCTGGTCCATGACGGGCCGGATCGAGAGTCGGTCGACGATGGCGTCGAGTTCACCGCGCTCGTCGGTGTTTTCGAGGAGTTCGCGCGTCTTGCCGTCGAACTGCTCCGGGATGGTGTCGACGTACTGGGGCTTGCGGGCGACGGTGACCTCGCCGTCGCGCACGTCTCGGATGTAGTCCTGGAGTTCGGTGCCCCGGTAGCGATCCAGGACGCCGTCCCAGTCCGGTTCATCAGCGTGTTGGCCGAGGTTGGGCGTCAGCTCGCCGGCCAGGATGTGGACGGCGGTGGACTTCCCGATCCCGTTGGGCCCGAGGATGCCGGTGACCTGGCCCTCCTGTGGCACCGGCAGGCCATAGAGCGCGAACGCGTTATCGCCGTAGCGGTGCGCCGGCTCGTCGTCGAGTTCCTGGGGCAGGTTGATGATCTCGATGGCGTCGAACGGGCACTTGTCCACGCAGATCCCACAGGTCTCGCCCAGGCAGATCTCCTCGGAGATGCGCACCTGTTCGGCGTCACCCTCCTCGGCGTCCTCGCCCCGGAGCGTGATGCATTCCTTGCCCGTCCGGTTGGGCGGGCAGTAGTTCTTGCACTCGTAGTTGCACCGGTCGGGCTGGCAGCGATCCAGATCGACGACGGCGATGCTGTCGTCCGCCATGCGTCTCAGAAGCCCCAACGGGTCTGCAGGAGGATGCCCCACGTCACGAACCACATCGAGAAAGTCATGAAGGCGATGAACAGCACCAGCTTCGCCCCGAACTCGTCGGAGTCATAGAAGCCGGACTGCTGGACGAGGGGAATCTGTACGAGGATCGCACCAGCGACCACCAGTTGGGCGGTCTGGTCCTTGGCCGCCGCGGTCGCTGACAGGTCCGCGGTCAGGAACGCCGAGACGAACGCGGCGCCCACCCCGAACAGCGCCGCCAGCGCCGTGATGGTGACCGCCCGGACGTGCTGGCGTCGGTCGTCGGCCGTTTCGGTTGCCATGTTGAATCGTCCGGTATCTGGGCTAAAAAGGCGTTCGTTTGCTCGTTCGCACTGCGGCTGGAACCGCTGCAGGGGTCACGGCGTTCTTTTATTTCGACAACTGTGGGCACTAATACACCACAATGCTCAATGTTTATGTCCCTGGAGACTTTCGATTCGTAATATGGCCCAGACCGATGGGGAGGAATCTCTGGAAGACCTTCCACCGAGCGCGAAACTCGTCTTCAAAGTACTTGAGTACGACGGGCCGCTCACCCAAAAGCAGATCGTGAACGAGTCGATGCTGTCCGCGCGGACGGTTCGGTACGCCCTCGAGCGCCTCGAGAACATCGACGTTGTGAACGAGGACGTTTACTTCGCAGATGCCCGCCAGAGTCTCTACCGACTGGCCGACGGCGCGCCAGTCGAATCCAACGGGGAGGCTGAAGCCAAGGCCGACGGGGGCGTCTCGAGGTCAGGCGATTCTCGACGGAGTGGCTCGCGCTCGTCGAACGCCGATCCCTGTTGCGGCGAATAATTGCGGTTTGGTGTCAGTGTTACTGCGGGACAATTTCGACGCCGACTTCAACTGATGCGGTAGCGCGGAGTCCCCTTCCTTAAGGAGCGAGTGAAGTGAGCGAATAGGGAGGGGAGGAGCGCGTTCGTACAGGGCACAAACACTATTTTATAAGTAGGCACAGAATCACATTGAAACGTGGCAGACGACTACGGGCGTCGGACGGCAATCACTCGTCTCGAAGTCTCGGACGAGCAACGCGACCTGCTCGAAGAGACTATCTCCGAGTGGAAGCGTGGTTGCCAACTTGCCACCGACATGGCGTGGGGCAAATGCAACACCAAAAGCGACGTACAGCCCCTCGCCTACGACGACGTTCGCGAGCACACCGATCTTGGTAGTTAGCACGCGATTCTCGCCGCCCACCAGGCCGCTCAAGCGATCACCGGGTGTATCGAACGCCGGTCCAACAGCAAGAAGGTGAGCAAACCCACCTTCACCGCGCCCACTGTGAAGTACGATACCCGGACCATGACGGTGTTCGATGACGATACGGTATCGCTCTCCACAACGGAAAATCGCGTCCGGTGTGAACTCGCTCTGCCCGACGCTGAAGATGGCTACCAGCGACAGTACCTCGACTCGGACACGTGGAGCGTCACGGAAAGCACACTCACCGCCAGGGACGGCGAGTACTTCTTGCATATCGGGTTCCGCCGATACAAGAACGATACCGAACGGAACACTGCCGAGGACGGAACGGTCCTTGGGGTTGACCTTGGTATCGAAAATCTCGCCGTCACCAGCACCGCCCACTTCTTCAGCGGGCGGGAGTTGACCCACGACCTCCGCGAGTTCGAGAGGGTACGCGCCGGGCTCCAACAGACCGGCACCCGAAGCGCCCACCGAACGCTCGAACAAGCGAGGGGTCGCGAACTTCGATACGTCCGAGACATGTTACATCGGGCATCGAACGCCATCGTAGACGAAGCACTCCGATACGACTGTGACGTGATTGCGTTCGAGGATTTGACCCACATCCGCGACCGCACGGGTGCGTCGTGGGGGCACAAGTGGGCGTTCGGAACGCTGTCCGAACAGGTGGAGTACAAAGCCGAGGCAGAAGGCATCTCGGTGAAACAAGTCGGGTCGGCGTACACGTCGAAACGGTGCGCCGAGTGTGGCTTCACAGCCGAGGAGAATCGCCCGAATCGGAACGATTTCAGCTGTCAGAAATGTGAGTCGGAGGCGAACGCGGATTACAACGCAGCGAAGAACATCGGGATGCGGTATGTCCGTCGGGGCCAACAGTCGTCTCGGCGGACGGGCAACAGTCAGCTTGCCTTGGAGTCTGGAACCGTGACGCCGAGTGGCGGATTTACCGCCCACCCGGAGGGGTTCGAGGCCGAGTTCATGGACAAGCCCCACCCTCAACGAGCGAACCCGTCTGGGTAAGCGAAGTAGGGTAGGGTAGTTGACAGGTTCGAGTTGCGGTTTTCTGCTAAGTCGATGTGT
>JBKEGM010000070.1:0-10175 GCA_046710005.1 Natrialbaceae archaeon | reverse complement strand
CGATTTCGAGTCCGTTCCACGGGAGATGGACGATCACTGTTTCTTCATGCATACGAGCGGGACCACCGGCCGAGCGAAACCAGTCATCGCCACCCACGGGAATATTTATGCACACGATAAGGCCTATATCCACCACATCGGGTTCACGACAGATGATGTCGCACTGACAGCTGTCCCGTTGTTCCACAACAGCGGCCTCAACCTGAAGCTGACGACGTTCACCCTCCTCGGCGCACCGCAGGTACTGCTGAAGGAATGGGATCCCGAGGCAGCCCTCCAGGCGATCGAAGATCACGACGTGACGTACCTGTTCACTATTCCGACGATGCTCTACGATCTCGTGAACCGCGATTCCGCGGACAGCGAGGACGCATACGACGTGGGCTCACTCCAGTACGCCCCGACCGGTGGACAGAACGTCCCAGTGGACCCGATTTCGGAGTTCGAGGAACGGTACGGCGCATTGGCGCTCCCCGGATATGGGTTAACGGAGACGATGCCCGCGGTGATCATGAATCGACCCAACGACAGAAAACTGACCACGGACGGCGTTCCAATCCGGAACGCGTGTGACGTCCGGGTCGTCGATCCCGAGGACTGGCAGACCGAGGTGCCGACCGGCGATCTCGGCGAACTCATTGTGTCGGGCGACGTCGTTTCGCCAAGGTACTACAGGCGTCCCGAGAAGAACGACGAAGACTTCGAGGTAGACCACGATGGGCGTCGGTGGCTCCACACTGGTGATATCGTTCGGGAAGACGAGGACGGCTTCATCTCCATTGAGGACCGTGTCGACAGCATGATCGTCTCGGGCGGCGAAAACGTCTATCCGAATCAGGTCGAGAACGCCCTCTACGAAATGGACGGCATCGACGAGGCAGTCGTCGTGGGAGAACCGCACGACCGGTGGGGCGAGCGGGTCGCCGCGGCAGTCGTCGCGAACGATCCGAGTCTCACCGACGAAGATATCTTCGACTATTTCCGGGACTCCACGGACCTCGCCAACTACAAACGCCCGCGAAACGTCGTCTTCTTAGACGAACTCCCTCGCTCGGGAACGGGGAAGATCGATCGCTTCACGATACGGGAAGAATACTTCCTCGAGTAACGTAGCTGATGGGTAGGGGCCTTCGGAGAATCGGATATCAACTTCGTGACGGGACACACTCGTGGCCAGTGGGGATGGAATCCGTGACCGGCGTTCCGAACAGGGAATCGCTGATATCCCCGTTGAGTTCTCCTAACGATCACCGTTGGGAGCGGTCCGCCCCGACGCCGCCGTCAACACGTGTCTCGCTCGCGGTACTCTCGCACTTAATAGGAGCGGGGGAGTCCGAGTTCGTGTTCGGCGATGTAATTTCGAAGCATCTGTTCGCTGACGGGGGCGATACGGAGGTGGCGTATCATCTCCCACATCTTGGAAATACCCATCTCCTTGCTGATGCTCATCCCGCCGAAGGTCGTCATCGCCGTCTCGCACGCGTTCCACGCCGCCTCTCCACACTTGAGATTGGCAATGTTGGCGGCGGTGCCAGCCTCCTCGCCGTTGTCGTACAGCCAGGCCGCTCGATGGTTCATCAATCGGGCCGTTTCGAGATCGGCATACGCATCGGCAAGCGGGTGCTGAATCGCCTGATGCGAACCGATCGGGGCATCGAAGACGGCCCGTTCTTTCGCGTACTCCACGGCCTTCTCTAGGGCGTAGTGGCCCGTCGCGATGGCCGTCGCCGCCCCGCCGATGCGTTCGGTGTTGAGCGTGTCGAACACGTGATACAGCCCCTGGTGCTCCTCTCCGACGAGCTGTGACTCATGAACCCGCACGTCGTCCAGATAGAGGTTGTACGTCGGTTCGGGAAAGAACCCGTCCAGGGGGATCTCGTCGTAGTCGAGGTTCGAATCCTCAGGATCGACCAGAAAAATCGACAGACCGTGACTCGGATGCTCTGCCTCCTCGACTGATAACGTCCGAGCTAGCATCGTAATCCGGTCCGCCTCGGCCACGCCCGAAATCCACATCTTTCGTCCATTTATCACGTATTCATCGCCCTCTTTGCGAGCCCGCGTCTCGATGTTCCTGGTGTTGAGTCCCGCGTTGGGTTCGGTGACGCCCAGCGCCCAGCGGGCGCTTCCGTCGGCGATTTGGGGGAGCCACCGTTCCTTTTGTTCCTCTGTTCCGTGTGCGACGAGCGTCTCGCCGCCGAAGATGGGGGTGAGGATGAACGCCGCCGTCGCAGACCAAGCCCCGGCGTGGCCGATCTCCTCCATCACTGTCACCATCTCCTGCATCCCGAGGCCTTGTCCCCCGTACTCTTCGGGAATCGAGATACCGACCCATCCGTTGTCTGCGAGGTCCTGCCAGAACTCCTCGGGGAATCGCCGTTCGTCGGTGACGTCCCGCCAGTAGTCCTCGTCATAATCCTCAGCGATGTCGCGTACCGACGAGCGGATCATCTGATCGAACTCTGATTCTTCGAAGTCCATACTACAGTACTGTCGCCCGGTGACCTTATATCCCTGTGGTGGCCTGTGGGTCCCCCGACGCTAGCTCTCTTATGTTGGTATCAACCAGTAGGTGGCGTTGATATCGGATTACTCTTCAGCCCGTTTGTCGTCGTGCTCCTGGTAGTACTCCGCTTCACGCTCAGCTAGCTGGAACTTTTGGATTTTCCCTGTCGCCGTTTTAGGTAATTCCTCGACGAACTCCACGGCTTTCGGGGACTCGAACCCGGCCAGGCGCTCGCGAGCATACTCACGAATGTCTTCCGTGTCGGCGTCAGCACCCTCCGCGGGGATGACGAACGCCGTGACGGCTTCGCCCCAACGCTCGTGTGGGATGCCAATGACGGCGAGTTCCTCGACGGCGGGGTGGTCGAGGAGGATCGACTCGACTTTCTGAGTGGAGACGTTCTCGCCGCCGGATTTGATAATGTCCTTTTTGCGGTCGACGAACTTCAACAGGCCGTCCTCGTCGAAAAATCCCATGTCGCCCGAGTGGAACCACCCGTGGGCGAACGCCTCTTCCGTGGCCTCCTCGTTCTTGAGATAGCCGTCCATGACGTTCGGGCCGCGGTAGACGATCTCCCCGACCTCGCCGCGGTCGAGTAGGTTCCCGTCCTCGTCCATGATCGCGATGTCGGTGGTAGCAGCGGCGTTACCCCAGTAGTTGCCCTCTTTTTCAAGTTGCCACTCGGGGTGATAGACACAGGTTGGGGGATAGGCTTCAGTCTGACCGCTTGCGAGTGCGAAGTCAGCATCGAATGTCTCGATTGCCTGTTCTAACGTTTCGTTCCCTATTGGCGCCATCGCGTATAGGCAGTAGCGGAGTGAGGATAGATCTCGATCCTCGATGTCAGGGCGAGCCAGCAGTCCATTGTACATCGCGGGCAGCATAAACGACCACGTCAGATCTCGCTGTTCGATGTCCTCCAGGAAGCCGTCGGGATCGAACGACCGGCGGACGACCGTCGTCGCCGACACGTGCATCGCGCCTTTCACCATTGTTAATTGCGCACAATGGAACAGGGGCATCACACATGACATCACGTCGTTACGAGTGAGGTCAGTACTCGCGCTTACGTTGATGGAGCCGGTCGTGATCGCCTTATGGCTGAGCAGGACACCTTTTGGGCGGGAGGTGGTCCCGCTCGTGTACATAACCTGTGCGATATCTTCATCGTGTATCTCGACGACCGGTTCCGTAGGGTCCTGGTCGTCGATAACCTCGTGGAACGAAGGAACTGGACTGTCTTCATCGTCCACAGTAATCGTCGCAAGAACGTCGATGTCACGATCAGCAACGAGTGATTCGACCTTCGGGTACAGCACGTCGTCAACGAAGAGTGCATCCGCTTCCGAGTGATCGAGTTCGTACCCGATATCCTCGGCAGTGATCTCGGGGTTGATCGGGGTGAAAATTATCCCGGATTTCAGTGCCCCGAAGTATGCCGTTAGGAACTGGAGGGAGTTGCCGCCGACAATTGCGAGACGGTCCCCGCTCTCCAGCCCCTCCTCTTGGAACGCATGAGCCGTGCGATTAACACGGCGATTGAACGCCTTGAACGTCAACTCTTCATCTTGTTCTGGAGCGATGAACGCCGGTTTCTGTGGCGTGCGGTTCGCCGCTCGGCGAGCGATGTCACCACCGACCATTCGAGCGATCTCGTTCGATCGGACGATACTACCTCTCTGAGCGACCTCCTCGTGTGGCATGATAACGTCCTTAATTTGCCAGTATATTAATTTGCACGGTGCAGGGCGTTAATCCCTTCCTCAACGTGCACTGCAGGCCGTGTCAACGGACACGGAACGCAGTAGGAGAGGATACACCGTCATCAGAACTCCCTGATTTCTGATTTGCAGTCAGATTTAGTCAGAATCTGACGACACCCGTCATCGTCTTGCTTGTCCGCTGTACCGGGTTTTATCTCGGTGACTGTCGAAGACAGGACCGTGATGGCACCACTCATGCCGCAGCTACGTACACCGACAAGAAAGTGGGTGACGGCCACATCCGCCATCAATTAGGAGTGAGACACTCCGAATCGATGCCTGCGGAGATTGCGCTCCCTGCGCGGACGGTTGACTTGCGCAGACAGTCCATGAAAAAGCGTGTCGCGGAAACAGAAAGCCCAACCCCCAGCGAGCGCGTCAGCGCGAGCAGGAGGGTGTAGTTCACAAGTCCTCACCAAATGAATTTTAGCCCTAGCCCGTGTCCCAGCCATACATGGGGTTCAATGCGTACTCACAGTCGGCGACGTTCAACAGTCCGCTGGCGGACTTCGAGGAGGTCACGGAGACGATTGAAGTCCGCGAGGATCCCCTCACTGGCCACACCGCACGGATCGTCGACGGGGCATTCGTCATGCCCGACAGCTACGAAATTGACGCTGTCGTCTCGGACGACGAAGGGTGTTTTTTCTGCCCGGAAAACATCGTGGAAGCGACACCGACGTACCCGGACTGGATGGACATCGACCGTGGATCATGCGGGGAGGCGACGTCGTTTCCGAACCTCAACCCGTACGGGAGTTACTCGAACGTCGTCGTACTCACCCAGACGCACTTCCAACCGATGGAGCAGTTCACGGCGACGCAGCTCGCCGACGGACTCACCGCGGCACTGGAGTACGTGGACGGCGTCTTCGACCACGACGAGGACGTCACGCACGCCTCTGTGAACATGAACTTCCTCCAGTCGGCCGGGTCGAGCCTCGTCCATCCCCACCTGCAGACGGTCGTCGACGACCGCGGAACCAACGCACAGCGGGAACTGCTGGCGGCGAGTCGGCAGTATCGCGACGCCGAAGGGTCGACGTACTGGGCGGACCTCGTCGACGTGGAACGGGGCGGTGACCGCTGGATTGGAACGGCTGGCCCGGTCGACTGGCTGGCTGCGTTCGCGCCGAAGCACCACCGGCACGTGCTCGCCGTCGCACTGGACACGAACCGCGCCGAGATGGGGCGGGAGACCGTTGAGGGGTTCGCGACGGGACTCTCGAACGTCCTCGCCGCGTACGCGGAAGCCGGCCTCAACGCGTTCAATCTCGTGTTGCACCTCGTCGACGACCCGGCGCTCCCGCCCGTCATGTCGGTCGTCGCGCGCTCGGTCTTCGACGAGTACTACTGGTCGGACTCGCCGTTCTTCACGGTGCTCCACGACGAAGGCGTCGTCGATACCCCACCTGAAACGTACGCGGAACAGGCACGTACCGAATTTTAAGCCCGGTGAACGTACCCACTTCCGTACGGTGCAGTATGAAACGGACCTACGGCACGAACGAGCGAGGTGATACACTGTGAGCTTCGAACCCACGCCGACTGCCACATCCATCTCGTTCCACAGCGGCAGGGACGGGCACTTCGTGGATCGCTCAACGACACTGCAGGCAGGCAGTTCCCACCTCCCGACGACCCGACTACGCCGACGTGACGCTCTTGGACGCCAAAAATTCGGGCAGAGACGGAGACGTTCGTGGCCAGCCATGGCCACGGTTGCGTTCTAGAGAGGGGTCGGGCTCTCGTGAAGCCCCGTGAACCGGCCAGGTCCCGGCGTGCTCACCGGACGACTCCGCCCTCCCTGAGCGACTTGACGTCGACCGCGTCGAAGCCGACCGACTCCAACACCGTGTCAGTGTGTTCGCCGTGTTCGGGCGCGGGCCCGTCGGTTGCCGCAGGTGGCTCTGAGGCCAGCGCCGGGAATCCGACGCGCGGCGCCCCCGAATTGCGACCAATTAAGTCGCGAGCCGTCGCGTGCTCGCTTGACAGCGTCTCCCCGAGCGTCCAGACCGGGGCGACCATCGCGTCGACGCTACCGAGTTCCGCTTCCCACTCGTCCCGAGTCTTCTCAGCGAACAAGTCGGTTAGTTCCTCCCGTAGCGCCGCCCGCTCGGCCGGATCGGTGGTCATGTGTGCGTCGAGGAGGTCTTCACGATCGACGGCCTCGCAGAACTCCCTCCAGAACTTCTCCTCGATTGCCGCGATCGTGACGTACCGCCCGTCGGCAGTCTCGTAGACGCCGTACCACGGCGCGGCGCCAGTGAGGGGTGTCTCACCAGGTCGCGGACCGTCGCCGGTCAGCGCCTCGTGAGCAACGGCCTGCGAGAAGGAGGCGACGACGTCAGTCATCGCCACGTCTACGTATTCGCCACCGGTATTCCCGAGTTCCCGGGACAGGAGCGCTCCCAGGATACTGTACGCCGCGAAGAGCCCGCCGGCCATGTCGCCGATGGGGTAGCCCGGAATCTGTGGATCGGTCTCTTCGTCGGCACGGGTCAAATCAAGTAGCCCGGCCATCCCGACGTAGTTGAGGTCGTGGCCGACGCGGTCGGCGTGTGGACCCGTCTGTCCGAACCCCGAAAGCGAGCAGTAAACGACCTTGGAGTTGTGCTCGCGGACCGACTCGTAGTCGATACCGAGCCTGTCGACGACGCCGGGCCGGAACTGTTCGAAGACGACGTCTGCCGTCTCGACCAAGCGCATGAACGCCTCGCGACCCGGCTCCGTCTTCAGGTCGACCGCGACGCTCCGCTTCCCGCGGTTGACCGCGTCGAAGAGGGTTCCGACGCCGTCGTCGGTGTACGGTGATATGAACCGTGCGTAGTCGCCGCGGTCGGTGTCCTCTATCTTGATCACGTCGGCACCGGCGTCAGCGAGCAACTGGGTCGCGAACGGGCCTGGGAGCAACCGCGAGAGATCCAGCACACGAAGCCCATCAAGACGCATACAGCATTCACTGACGCCCGGTGCAATAAGTCTGCGGTTGGACGCCTGTCGCCGGCGCGGTCACGACGAGCCCAGTCGCTGGAAGAGGACCTTCGCGACCATCCAGAGGACTATCTCGTCATCTTGATTCCGAGTTCGGCTCTCGAATTCAACGAGGCCTGCGTTGGGCCGGCTTTCGAGTGGGCGCTTGCGGACTGGTTCAAGCGTGACCGTCAGTTCGTCGCCCGAATAGACGGGTTCACGAAACTCCGTTTCGCCGAGGCCAGGCGAACCGAGCCCGTGCGCGTCATTATACAACCCGTCGACTGACAGTCGCTGCGTGATGGCCATCGTGTGGAGACCGCTGGCGATGAGTTCGCCGAACGGCGATTGCGCTGCAGCCTCGAGGTCAACGTGGAACGGCTGCGGATCGTATTGTTCGGCGAAGTCCATTATTTCCCCTCTTGAAACGGTGTATGTTCCCATTTCGAGCGTCTCACCGAGTTCAATGTCTTCGAAGTATCGCTTCGACATTCAGGCAACTCTTCTCATAATCATTCATAAAATCACGGATTCGAGTGGTCACAGCTTCGTTCGTTTACAGGGGTCCGGACAACATCGACGTCGGGGCGGTTGGATTGATCGATGCGGCAAAGTCGACGTCAGTCTCTCGGCCCTTCTCGCAGCCCGAAGGATCGACAGTGTTCCGGTTTGGTCTCGATCTGAGAAGGATTCCGCGGGCGTCAACAGTACTTTCTGTAAAATCAAGACGACGATGAAGCAACCTACCGCCGGAACCACACGATGAACGCGTCTGCTTCAATGCAAAGCCGAGTTAATATTTGAGGCTCACTTCGATAACATTCGCCGTCTCCAAAACCATTTCCGATATTTTTTTAGTGATTTTCGATTCATTCATTCGGCCAACTGGCCCGTAGACGCTGATTGCCCCAATAACGTCGTCTCCGACTACGATCGGCCTGCCAACGCCGTGCATCCCTTCGAAGAGTTCCTCTCGGTCGAGTGCATATCCTTGTTCCCGGATCGCATCTAGCTCGTCAAACAGTTCACTTCGCTCAGTAATAGTATTCGGCGTTCGGGCCGGTAATTCGTAGTGATCAATGATCTCCTCCATGCGCTCTGAAGAAATGTTTGCCAGTATGGCTTTTCCAGGAGCGGTAGTGTGTAGGCGTGAGACGTCACCATCATAGATATCAACCTGCACTGCTTCTTCCCCGGTGGCTGTGTATAAAACCACACCGTGATTGTTTTCTTCGATCATCAAACTCGCGTGTTCACCGGTGGTGGCTGCCAGGTTCTGGAGTTCCGGTTTGGCCACCTTATAGAGCTCCAACTGACTCCGCATACGTGTCCCGATTGACAGAAATCGCGATCCAACACGGTACCTCCCGTTTTCGTTGATGACACAGCCGATCTCCTCGAGCCCTTGCAGATAGTCGTGAACGGTACTCGTTGGTTTATCAACCTCGTCAGCTAACTCCGCGACCCCCGCTTTCTCCAACTCGAGTATCGTTTCAACGATGTCGAACGCCGTTTTTATCGTCTTTGACATGTGGTTGCGTACTTCAACCTCGGCCTACTTAATTGTCCGGATTATTCGGACGTACTTGCGTTCATCACCCAGCATCCCCGATATATTACAACTCCGATTGCCCAGGTATACCGTTGCAATCTCGCTGAATACAACACTGACCACCGAAATAAGGCCGCATAGTGTATCCGTGTATTTCGGAATACTGAACCCTGCTAGAGAACACACATGGTCCTCAAAACAACCGGACAACGGACGATATCTGCTGAAACGGCAGGAGTACCGTGTTTGGTTCACGGTACCATATGACTGTTTCCATCCGGTATATTCGGACGTTGAATACTGTCTGTTTACGGGGAGCTCGGGCACCACCCTTCGATAGTCTAGCGGCATGGATTGCCGTCGGCGCACGTAGTGAACCTGTCACCCGTTTTGCTCACTCCGCGATCGCCCGTCACTGACGCCACTTAGATCCATTACCTTTACCAAGAGTACGGATGGAAAGACAGACGTATACCTGCCTGGAACGAACGCAAACCACCACCCGAGTACCACCATGAGAAGCCGCCATTCGAACCACAGCCCACGGAGGAACCGAATCGTATGACCCACGACGAGACCCCCACCTGTTCGTGTAAAGTAGGGCGGAACATCGAGCAGTATGATCTCGATGACCTCGATACCGAATTGCGAGACCGGCGCGTGGAAGAGCGGACGAGTCTCCGCGATCTCGCAGACTACGTCAACCAGCGCGTTCTGGCCGCTGCCCTCACTGCCGCCGACGTAGACGTCACCGATGCCCTCTACGGCGCCGTCAGTGACGAAGACGCACTCACCACACTCTACGAGGCACTCGCCAGTGATGATACGCCGCCCGAACGGACAGCCCGAGTGCGAACCCGCCTTGCCCAGCGTGGCGTGGACATGGAGGCCGTCGAAGCCGACTGGGTCACCCACCCGACAGTCCGCACCCATCTGCGTGAGTGTCTAGAAATCAAGACGCAACGAACCGCCACAATCACCGCCGACGACGCACGCGATACGATCGAGTGGGCCCGCACGCAATGTGCAAACATCGTCGACCAGACGTTCACCCGACTCCGAAACGCGAACGTACTGGAAACTGGCCCACTCGACGTCACGGTGACAATCCAGCTAACGTGCACCGATTGCGGGACCACCTATCGGCCTCGCCAATTGCTCACCCACCGTGAGTGTGCGTGCACGGCCGCTGACGAGTCTGACGACCCGACCGACTAAGCACCCGTCGAGGTGGGATACCACACAGCATACGGTCCAGCACCTACAGGGGAAAGCGAGAAGATTATCAGTAATGCGCTCAACTATCCCCATAATGGCTCAACAGTCCGAACCGACGACTGATACGGATCCCCGTCACGCCACGCTCTCCATTACGAACCTC
>JBKEGM010000069.1:0-10470 GCA_046710005.1 Natrialbaceae archaeon | reverse complement strand
CAACCCGAATCCACGAAGCACGCGCACGAATTCGGCCAACCGATCGGACCGTGTCCGTATCCTCATGGGGGTCTCTACGAAAACAAATGTGCACCCACCATTATTAAATTTTTTATTGTTGGATTGTAGATTATTTTTGGGACCCCATCCCCGAATACTGATCTAACGATCGATCGAATCGGCGGAATAGTTGGGATCCGGTCGCGGGGGCGGAAGTGCCCGCAAGCCTCGAGGCGGGACCAGGAAGTTCCCCCGGTGTTCCACGAAGACGTATTCCAGAATGCCGTTATGGATACGCTGCTGTATGGCGGGGTTGTCCGTCAGATCGCTGCCATTCATTGCCCGCCTGACCGCCTCGAATGTCCGAATTTCACGCTGGAGTGAGGGAAAATGGAGGGCTGCGACATCGTGGTCCGTGGATTCGAAATGTCGACGGAGGATCCGAACGTTCCCCTCGTCGTCACGGTTGGCCCTCGCAGCCTTTTGTGCGTGGCCGACGCGACCGTGCTGGCGGGCCTGTTCGCGTATCGTTTCGACGATCTCGGTCGTGAGGCCGTTGTCGTCGCCGAGGTTCTCCCCCACACCCTCCACGAGATCCGTCTCGGCATGAACAGGGCTGAACATCTCCATAACCCGCTCCTCGAAGTCCTGTTCCTCGTACCAGTCCTCCAGGCGTTGCCGAAGCGTTGAGACGTGTTTCGTCGTCCCGCCCGCAAAGGGGCCCTTGGCGATCGTGACGTAGTCCTCTGTGGCCTGATTTCGCTTGAAGCCCGCCTTGAACCCCATGAAAAGTGGCGATTCCTCGGGGACGGGTTTCGAGTCGGGGATTCCCTCGACGTCCTGGCGTTCCGCCGGCAGTCCTTTGCCGACGAACCCGCTCCGGCGGTCCTTCAGTACGAGTGCGTCAGTGAGCGACGCTTCGACCTCGACGCCATTCACCTGGGATTGGTCCCCCGTCAGGACCGCCTCCCCGCCCAGCACTGCATCAGGCCGGTCGCTGGCGAGATGGACGAGGACGTCCTGGGTGTCGAAAGTCGGGATCTCGAAGTTCGAAAGGCGGCGCGGTGGCGGCAAGTCGATCCCGGAGGGCAACGATTCCTCGAACCGATCGAAATACGCGGAGGAATAGCCGACTGAAAACAACAGGCCCGCGTGACTTCGTTCGTATGCCCGGTCGATCGCCGTGAAAGCCGCCTCGACGGTCGACCGGTCGGAGTCCGTTGGAGGACCGTCCCGATCTAACCCCAGGTATAGGAGCACATGGTGATTGGGCATCAGTTCGTTGCCATGGTCGTCGTGGCGCATCCGGTCGTTCCAGGCGTGTTGCCGCTTCGGGAGCGTACTGGGGTCTTCGACGCCCGTCGGTATCGGCTCGTCGCCGAAAACCTCGAGACAGGCCGAGAGTGCGACAGCGCCGCCCGTCGCCACCGTCGCTTTCGCGAAGTCCCGTCGTGAGAGATCCGAACCAAACGCCATCTGTTCGGGCATGGGAGTTCGACCAACAAGGCCGTTGGGGTCGCCGCAGTCGTCACATCCTTCGCAACCGAAGGGGGCAGACGCACGGCGGACGCCGATACCAATCTTGAAGGCGCTCTCGGATCGTTCTGAACATGATGAGGATTCCATGGAGGCGGGGACGATGAGCGACACCGAACGAATAACCGTCGGCGAGACGGTCGATGGCAACCCAGTGCGACTCCCAGTAGTCGACGTCCTGACCGGGCGGGGCTTTCTTACCGGGAAATCCGGAAGCGGTAAGTCAAACACCGCAAGCGTGGTGCTCGAGGAACTCCTCGACGCTGGCTTCCCATCGCTAATCGTGGACGCTGACGGGGAATACTACGGCCTCAAGGAAGAATACGAATTGCTCCACGTCGGGGCCGACGAGGAGTGTGATATCCAGATCGGGCCGGAACACGCCGAACGCATCGCAACCCTCGCGCTCGAGGAGAACGTGCCGATCATCCTGGACGTCTCGGGATATCTTGATGACGACGCGGCGAGTGACCTCATCCGCGAGACGGCCCGGCACCTGTTCGCCAAGGAGAAGAAACTCAAGAAGCCGTTCCTGCTGATCGTCGAGGAGTGTCACGAGTATATTCCCGAGGGCGGCGGCATGGACGAGACCGGGCGAATGCTGATCAAGATCGGCAAACGGGGGCGCAAACATGGACTGGGCATCGTCGGCGTCTCCCAGCGCCCGGCGGACGTGAAGAAGGATTTCATCACGCAAGCCAACTGGCTGGTCTGGCACCGACTCACCTGGGAGAACGACACGAAGGTGGTCAAACGCGTGGTCGACGACGGATACGCCGATCGCGTCACCGACCTCCCCGACGGCCGGGCGTTCGTCCAGTCCGATTGGACTGACCGCGACGTCATGGAGGTGCAGTTCCGCCGCAAACACACCTTCGACGCGGGTGCGACCCCCGGCCTCGACGACTTCGAGCGCCCGGAACTGAAGAGCGTCAGCGACAACCTCGTGGGCGACCTGGCCGAAATTAGCGAGCGCAAACAGACTGAAGACGACCGCATCGCCGCCCTGGAACGGAAACTCCAGGAGCGAGAAGGAAAAATCGACGACCTGGAACGTCAACTCGAGTCCGCCCAAGACGTCTCCGACGCAGCCAGGCAGATGGCGGCCGCCCTCACCGGCGACATCGAGGTCGATCGAAGCGAGTACGAAGAGCGGCTGATGGAGAAGGACCGAGAGATCAACGACCTCCGTGGGACGGTTTCGGAACTGGCGGCCGAACGGGACCGACTTCAGGCCAGGGTCGAGGAACTCGAATCCGGTCCGGACGAACAGCCCGAAGAGTCGGAGAGTGCGTCGGAGGACCGAATCGACGCCCTGGAGCGGACAATCGAGGCGAAAGCCGACCGGATCGAAACCGTCGAGCGAGACCGCCGCGAGAAAGAAGCCCGAATCGAGGAACTCGAACGTGCACTGGCCGACAGAGCCGAGACGATTGGTGATCTGGAGGGAACCATCGAGGAACAAGCCACGACGATCGATCGACTCAGGGAGCAGGTGACGACCGACCGGCCAGCTGCTGACGAATCAGCGACCGGAGAGTCAACCCCGGAGAGCCAACACCCGGCCACTGAGAACTCAAACCTGCAGGACGAAGACCAGGGATCGGTCGATCTGGAGGCGTCTGCTGAGTGGCCGACAGCAGACGCCGACTCGGCTGACACCGAAACGACTCGTTCCTCCCAAACGACCGAATCAAACGCTGCCGTCGACCCGCTGGACCCGTCCCGACGGGACGCCGAGGTGCTCGAGGACGATCACAAGCCCACTGCTGACAGGCGACGGACCGAGAAACCGGACCATGAACTGGATCCCACGACGGATGACGACGGCATGATACTCGGATCCGAGGGAGCGGAGGGTAACGAGCAATCGGCCGCCAGTGAGGGGAAGGGGCATCAGGGAGCCGACCAGACCTCCGTCGACGAAGCAGTACAGGAGGCGATGGACGAGGAGGAAGTGGAGGAATCAGCCGAGGATGGCAAACGAAACGGTGAAATCATCGAGGAACAGGATGAAGGCCCGGATATCGACCCGGAGGATGCGTCGCTGGTCGATTTGATCCTCGCCGATCCCGTCACCGAACGGATCCTCATGGCCTATCGAGAGGCCAAGTGCAACGAGCGTCACACCTGGGAAATCGTGTCAGCACTCGCGACCCGCGCACCGATGACCGCTCGGGACGTCGGGCCTCATACCGACGCCCAGCTCGAGAACGTCCAAAGTCTGCTTGGGGAACTCCGAACACTGTCCCTGGTGAAACGATTCGACGATGGGCGGTGGGCGTTCGACCGATCGAACCTCGAGGCGATCGTCGAGAATCCACAGCGCGTGGACGGACTCGACGACCCCGACATCGCGCAGCGGATCGAGTGAGCAGGGAAAATAGTGGGTCAGCCGCGACCCACCCTCACGCACGCGGTCCGGTCACTGGAACGTCGGACTGACGTCCCGATCCTCGTCATCGGGACCACGCTTGTCGAAGCGCTCCTCGATTTCATCGTATTGCTCCTTTACGTCCTCAGGGACGCTTCGGTCGACTTCCTCGAGTGCCTGGTCGAAATGGTCGGGCGTGATGCGCACGTTCCCGACGCTTTCTCCGATTTCCTCGGGATTGACGGAGTTGACGAACTCACGGGTCGCCGCCATCGTCGCCTCGCGGCAGATTGCCTCGAGGTCGGCGCCAACGTAGCCCGCCGTTCGACTCGCGATATCGCCCAGGTCGACGCCATCGGCAAGCGGTTTGTCCCGAGTGTGAACCTCCAGAATGGCCAGGCGAGCGTCCTCGTCCGGGACCTGGACGTCGACGTGCCGGTCAAGACGGCCGGGCCGGAGCAGCGCGGAGTCGATGAGGTCAGGTCGGTTCGTCGTGGCGACAACGACGACGTCTTCCATGTCTTCGATGCCGTCGAGTTCGGAGAGGAGTTGGGAAACGACCCGCTCGCCCACGCCCGAATCACCCATCCGGCGGCCGCGTTCGCCGGCGATGGAGTCGATTTCGTCGAAGAAGACGATCGTTGGGGCGTTGGCGCGGGCTTTCTCGAATACCTCGCGGACCCCTTTCTCCGACTCACCCACGTATTTGTTCAGGAGTTCCGGCCCTTTGATCGAAATGAAGTTACTCTCGGCCTCGTTGGCGACTGCCTTCGCGAGCAGGGTCTTCCCGGTCCCGGGCGGACCATAGAGGAGGACGCCCTTCGCGGCCTCGAGGTCCATCGCCTCGAAAACCTGGCCGTACTCCAGGGGCCATTGGATCGTTTCCCGCAGGCGTTCCTTGGAGTCCTCGAGACCGCCGACGTCCGCCCAGGAGATGTCCGGTACCTCGACGAACACCTCCCGCATCGCGGAGGGCTCGATGCCCTTGAGCGCCTCGCGGAAGTCAGTCTCGGTTACCTTGAGGGATTCGAGGACTTCGGCGTCGATCTCTTCGGCCTCGAGATCGATCTGTGGACGAATCCGGCGGAGTGCATTCATCGCTGCCTCTTTGGTCAGCGACTCGATGTCCGCCCCGACGAACCCGTGAGTCCGTTCGGCGTACTGGTCGAGATCCACCGCTTCAGCGAGGGGCATCCCGCGCGTGTGGACTTGGAGGACTTCTTTACGGCCCCGTTTGTCGGGGACACTGATCTCGATCTCCCGATCGAACCGGCCACCCCGGCGGAGCGCGGGATCTATAGCGTCTACGCGGTTCGTGGCCGCGATGACTGTTACCTGTCCGCGCTCCTCGAGGCCGTCCATGAGCGACAGCAGCTGGGCAACGACGCGACGCTCGACGTCTCCAGAGACCTCCTCCCGCTTGGGCGCGATGGAGTCGATCTCGTCGATGAAAACGATGGCCGGTGCGTTGTCTTCGGCGTCCTCAAATATCTCGCGCAACTGCTCTTCGCTCTCGCCGTAGTACTTCGACATGATCTCCGGGCCGGAGATCGTCTGGAAGTGCGCATCGACCTCGTTGGCCACGGCCTTCGCCATCAACGTCTTCCCGGTGCCAGGCGGGCCGTGCAGAAGGACGCCCTTCGGCGGTTCAATGCCGAGTTGCTGGAACAGTTCCGGGTGGCGCATCGGCAATTCGATCATCTCGCGGACCTGCTCGAGTTCCTCGTCCAGACCACCGATGTCCTCGTAGGTGACGTCCGGAATCGCCTCAGTTTCCCCGCGCCCGGCCTCTTCCGGACCGCCGACGATCTGCTCGGCGGGCGTCTCCGTGATATGGACGTCCGTCGTTTCCGTAACGACAACAGTTCCGCTCGGTTCCGTTTCCGCGATCTTCAGCGGGAGTTTTCGACTCCCAGAACCGGCCATCGGACCGATTCCGAACCCGACCTGGACGGTCTGGCCCTCCGTGACAGCCTGACCGCTCAATCGCTCTCGAATGAGCGGTTCGATGTCTCCACTGATGCGGAGGTTCTGCGGAAGAGCGATCGTGATCGACTGTGCAGGGTTGACGTCGGCCTTCTCGACTTCGACGCCATCGTCGATACCGATGTTCGCTTCCTGGCGGATCTGCCCGTCTACCCTGACGATTCCCTTCCCCTCGTCCTCCGGGTAACCGGGCCAGACCCTGGCAACCGCGCGATTCCCTTGTTTTCCTTCGATGATGATGTAGTCGCCGTTCTCAAGGCTCATTTCGCGCATCGACTGACGGTCGATGGCGGCCAGTCCTCGACCGGCGTCCTTCTGCTTCAGCGGTTTGACGGTGAGCTTCATGCTTCTGTCACGTCGATCGTAAGGATGCCGTTTTCCATAAACGCTTCCGCGTCGCCCTCGGGAAGTTCGAATTCGTACTGCTCCTCGTTCCCGTCCACGACGATGACCGCGTCGTCCAGAACCTCGACCGAGACATCGGTCGTTTCGGCGCCCAGGTCCGCCGCGATCGTCGTTCGATCCTCATAATCGTACCGGCGGACGATGCGGTCCTCCCGCCGCACGTGTTGATCGCTACTCATGTCTGACACTAACGAGACGTTAGTTATTGGTCTATATAAATCTTTTGTTAATTAATCGCCATACAGCAGTGGTGTAACTGAACTGGGATCGAAATGCAGTTCCAGCCGAATTTGGTGCATGTCGAAGCGCCGGATCGGGACGGCGATTTATACTATTGAAGGCCGAATAGAGGGTATGAAAATCGTCAGTCACCACGATCGAGAGACGGCCTACCGCGTATCTGACCGTGGCGGGTCGGGGCGACCGATTCTCTTCGTCCACGGGAGCGGCGGGAATCATACCGTCTGGAAGTCACAATTTCGTCTGGGAGATCACCGTCCCATCGTTTCACTCGACCTCTCGGGGCACGGTGAGTCCGAAGACATCGATGCCGCACCGGGGTACGAAACCCTCTCGGCGTACGCCGACGACGTCCTCGCAGTAGCGGAGGCGACAGATGCAGGCGTTTTCGCCGGGAACTCCATGGGCGGGGCAATCCTCATGCACCTCGCGCTCCAGCGGGACGAGTTCCAACCCGAGGGATTGGTCCTTGCCGGAACCGGAGCCAAACTGGCCGTTCTCGATGACCTCCTGACGTGGCTCGAGGAGGACTTCGAGCGCGCGCTGGAGTTTCTCCACGCTTCCGACCGCTTTCTGCACGATCCCAAGGAAGAGCTCGTCGAGATGTCCCGCGAAGCGATGCAGGAGGCTGGCCGCGAAGTTACTGCTCGCGACTTTCGGACCTCTCACGAATTCGACGTGCGGGACCAGGTGGACGGGATCACCGTCCCCACCCTTGCGATCGTCGGCGAACATGACAAGCTAACCCCGCCCTGGTACCACGAATTCTTAGCCGAGGAACTCCCAAACGCCGACCTCGCGGTTATCGACGATGCGGCCCATCTGGCCATGCTCGAACAACCCGAACCCTTCAACGAGGCGATCCGGCGGTTTCTGGAATCGCTCTGAAACGGAGGGCGATCTCGATCTCCGAACGGGACCGATTGGTTAGTACAGGTCCTCGAGTGAGTCCTCGACGTGGCTATGTTCCGCTGCCGGGAACTCGCCTTCCTCGACGGCCTCGATGTAGGCTTCGAGCGCCTCGGTCATCTCACCCCTGACGTCCCCGAACTCCCTGGAAAACGGCGGCGTGCGCGATGAGAGTCCGACGGCGTCGTGGAACACGAGGACCTGACCGTCGCAGTTCGGGCCTGCCCCGATACCGATGGTCGGAATTGCAAGTTCGTCGGTGATCGCCGCGGCCAGGTTGGCGGGGACGTGTTCGAGGACGAGCGAGAATGCACCCGCTTCCTCGTGGGCGACGGCAAGTTCCACGATCCGGTCGGCAGCCTCCTCGGTGGTTCCCTGCCGGCTGTATCCCCCAAGTTGGTTCACCCGCTGGGGCGTCAGCCCGAGATGGGCCATCACCGGAATCCCGAGATCGACCAAATCCTTCGTAAGTTCGACGGTGTGTGGGCCCGATTCGAGTTTGACCGCGTCGGCGTCGGCCTCCTTGAGCATCCGGCCCGCGTTTTCCATGCTGGTCTGGCGATCGGTACCCACGCTCAGAAACGGCATGTCCGCCACGACCAGCGCCTCGTCGGTTCCCCGCGCGACCGCCCCTGTATGACTCGCCATCTCGTCCACGGTGACTGGCAGCGTCGTATCGTACCCCAACGTCGCATTGCCCATGCTGTCCCCGACGAGAATGATGTCGGTCCCGACCGACTCGACGATGCCCGCCGTCGTCGCGTCGTACGCTGTCAGCATCGTGATGGGCGCCTCGCCCGCCTTCTCACGGATATCCGCAACGGTTGGCATACCTCAGGATTTCCGGGGCATCAGTTAAATCTCCCGCCACCATGGCGAGTCGAATCGGCCGCAGGATTTCCGGACGGACACCCCGATACGGTCCACGATACCGGTAGGTCTTAGTTCGGACACGAAAACCCCCATTCGTGCCAACCCCTGTCGAAGAGACCGATCCGGACGGCGTCGACTATGGGTGGGTGATGCAGATGACGTTCGTGCTAACCATTCTCCTTGGGGCCCCAACGGTGGGCCTGCTGTCCATAGGGCGGCCCCTGCCCACCTGGATGGGCCGTGCAGTCTTCGCAATCAGGGTGGGGGCGCTGGTCTGGATCGTCGTTGCCGGTAGCGTCTATGTCTACGCACGTCGAAGAGTCGATTGAGAGAACAACTCGATCGTGCCACTCAGTTCGTATTCGACGCCGTCTCGTCAACGAAGCGGAAAGCGGTTCCTGCGCGAAGGGCCGTCTCAGCGTCCGTTTCGGTGTCGCCGACAAAGATGACCGCCGACGGTCGCATCGAAAGGCGGTCGATGGCCGCCAGCAGCGGTTCCGGATCGGGCTTGCGCTGTGGAACCGTATCACGACCAACCACCGTATCGACCGCGTCCTCGAGGCCGTGTTCCTCGAGCGCCATTCGACAGGCGCTTTCGGCGTTAAGCGAACAGATTCCCACCGGACGGTCCATGGCCACGAGTTCGTCGGCCAGGTCCAGTCGGATCGAGTCCCGGGCTCCTGCTCGTTCGTGTTTGGCAACGGTCCGCTCCACGGCGTCAGCGACGTCGTATTCGGGTGCGACATCGAGCATGGTCCAGAGGTCCCCCGGCGGTTCCAGGTTCGCCTCCCGAAAGATAGTGGCAACCTCCTCCGTCGCTGCTTCCCAGTCGACCGCCAGGCGGACCAAAGTCCCGTCGAGGTCGTAGACGATCCCGGCGTATTCCTCGGTCACGGTCGGTGATACGGTGGACTGTGGCAAGTACCCTTTGCCGACCATGGCGTTTATCAATATCCAGCACTCTCGAACAGATATGGTGTACACCGTCCACACCGGTGGTACCGTGGTCGAGTATGTTCCCTCCACCACCGGTTGTTGTCGCTGTTCCTGCGAGCATCCCGCGGCTCGGACGGTGCCGACCGACGTCCCAGGAACAGCGACCGCCCCACCCCACGGCACGCGCCGGGGACACGGCGAATCGGCTCTCGTTTCACAACCTACCAATGCTTTCAATCCTTCGTGAAGACGCACAGGCCATTCTGGATCGTGATCCAGCTGCAAAGAACCTGATCGAAGTCGTAACCGCCTATCCGGGACTCCATGCGGTCTGGGCCCACCGGATCAACACCTGGCTCTGGGAGCGAAACGACCAGCTGATCGCACGGCTCCTCTCTCAGTTCGTCAGGTTCATGACCGGCGTCGAAATCCATCCCGGAGCGGACGTTGGCCGTCGCGTAACCATCGATCACGGCATGGGCGTGGTGATCGGCGAGACGGCCGAGATCGGCGACGACGTCCACATGTACCATGGAGTCACCCTCGGCGGGAACGTTCCAGAACCGGTCAAACGCCATCCAACCATCGGTGACGACGTCGTCATCGGCGCGAATGCAACGATCCTGGGGGCCATCGAGATTGGCGACGGCGCCAACGTCGGCGCAGGAGCGGTCGTGACTGAGGAAGTTCCCCCCGGGGCAACGGCCATCGGGGTGCCCGCGGAAATCGTTAGGCATCCTGAGGCGGAGGGCGATGAAACGGTCGTGGAACAGGGACCCGACGCCGAGTCAAAAACTGACGTCGCGGACTCAGCAGGGGACGGGGAAGGCAATCCGACCGACGAACCGGCTACCAGAATCGACGGCGAGCAATCGGCACTGGCAAACGGTGGTCCACGGGGAGAAGCAGACGGGTCAGTCGACCTTGAACCGGACGCCGAGGAGCGATCCGCCGATTCGGAACCGACGGACAATTAGTCGACCCGCTGCGAGGGCACCAAAGACCCTGACGACGCTTTTTCTCGAACGCGCCCTCCAACGATTCGAGTTCATTGTTCAATCAAGCAAATTTCGCGCGATAACCTTCTTCTGAATCTCGGTGGTGCCCTCGTAAATTTCGGTCACCTTGGCGTCCCGATAGAGACGTTCGACGTCATAGTCCTTGACGTAGCCATACCCGCCGTGGATCTGGACCGCCTCGGACGCGGCGAA
>JBKEGM010000068.1:0-10510 GCA_046710005.1 Natrialbaceae archaeon | reverse complement strand
CGATGGCAACAAACGAAATAGACACGAACGTCTTCGGAAGCGACGTATCGTTCACGCTATCAGGGCAGTGGCTGGCCCACTGGCTGGTAGTGTTACGAATAGCGGTTGGCTGGTGGCTCCTGCACGCAGGGCTCGACAAAATCTGGGCCTGGCCGTTCGACGCGGGCTGGTTCGTCGGTGGAGCGGCAGCGGGAACCAGTCTTGGTCCGGTCGTGACGCTGTTCTCGGACGGAATCATGCTCACGTTCGTGAACTATGCGATCCCGATCGGCCAGACACTGATCGGGCTCGGACTGATATTTGGCGCCGTAACCCGACTGGCCTCGTTCTTCGGCGCCTTCCTGATGATGTTCTTTTATTTCATTGGGGGCGAAACTGGGGGCTGGTCTCATGGGGTCATCACTGGCGAACTGCTCGGTCTGCTCATCTTCGCGATGATTGCGTCGCTCGGGGCAGGACGAATTTTGGGGATCGACGCCTACCTCGCGGAAACGGAGTTCGTCAAGAACCACCCGAAACTGCGGTACTTCATCGGCTAAGGAGGTGACACACATGAGTGAACTCAACACCATCGACAAACTCGCAATGTACATCGGCACCGGTCTGGTGCTACTCGGAACCGCTGTCATCGGTCTGGTAGAAATGCTAATCGGGAGTACCCATCCCGTAACGGGTGAGGGCCAGATCGTCCACGAATCACTGGTGCCCGTCGACATCAGGTCCTACATCATCATCCTCGGCTTGGTGATCTGGGGGCTCTACGCCATATACAAGGTTCTGTCCGGAACACCACCGTCGGGTCGTGAGACGACGACTGCGAGGGACCCAACCAAGGCCGACTGAGGACGAGACGTTCGGTTCGAATTTCCGAAAGCGGATTCTGCTGACGATGCTTCGTTGATCCTCGATAGCCGAGTCCCCAGATATATTTGTGTCCCTTGGGCCAAAATTTTGGGTTAGTTAGCGGTTCTGGTCGCACTTGGCAGTGTCACATCGAAGCGAGCGCCGCCCAATTCGGAGTCGCCAACGTCGAATTCGCCGTTATATGTTTCCGCGATTCGCGCAGCGAGATGCATGCCCAGCCCTGACCCGGTCGATTCCGCCCCTTTGTAACCTTTTTCCAGGATTCGTTCCTTTTCCGCGTCTGGAATGCCTTTCCCGTCGTCCTCAACTGTAACCGTCACGTCGTCTTGTGATTCGGCAGCCGTGATGCGAACCCGGTCCCCTGACGAGTGGACCAACGCATTTTCGATCAGGTTTGCAAAAAGTTCCGTCAGCAGACTCCCGCCCGCGACCCTGTAGATTCCGTCGATCTCGTTTTCGATCGTGATACCAAGGTCTTTCCGACGATTCGCGTGGCGATCGATGGCGTTCTGAACGACGTCCTCGATGGCCATGGGGGTCATTTCTTCATCCCCATCGAGGCGGTTGAGGGTTCGAACGTTTTCGATGAGTTCCGTTGCGGCACGGATACTATTGCGAGCGTCCTCGACGTATTCACGATCCTGGGCGGAAAGTCCCTCACCGTCGACCAGGTCGAGATATCCTTCGGTTACCTGGAGTTTGTTGCCGAGGTCATGGCGCAAGAGCGAATGGAGGAATGTGGCCTCCTCTTCGGCCTCTTTCCGCTCGCTGATGTCCTTGGCAACACAGACGATGCCGGAAATGGTTCCATCGGATCCCTCCATGATCGAAGCCGAGAGGCTCATCGGGATGGTATCACCCGTTGTCGTGGAAAAATAAATTTCGACGTCCGTCACGTGCCCCGAGGAGATGAGGACATCGAGCAACTCCCCCTTGG
This sequence comes from Natrialbaceae archaeon, assembly GCA_046710005.1. Classification (GTDB taxonomy): domain Archaea; phylum Halobacteriota; class Halobacteria; order Halobacteriales; family Natrialbaceae; genus DATFIX01. The sequence continues at coordinate 8,709 of JBKEGM010000068.1, read as the reverse complement.
TCATCATGTCCGAAAGTTCCTCGTTCTCGCTGGGGTCTGCGAAAATGTAGTCGATGGGTTTGCCGATTACCTCGTCCTCCTCGTATCCGAGGATGGTCTCGATTGGCTGGTTGACCATCTGGATCCGGCCATCTTGGCCGAGTTTCATGAGGACGTCGACCATCGTATCCATCACGTTTCCCAACTCTGCAGTCCGCTCTTCCACCCGGGATTCGAGTTCCTCCCGTGAAAGCAACCGGAGTTTCTTCGAATCGTCGTCACCAAACGCGGACTCTTCCATCGCGAGAAGGTTCGAATCCCAGTTATTTATACACTCGGATACGTTATGGAAGTTTTCATCAAAAACCAAGGTCGGATCTGTGGTATGTTAGGGACACGACGGAGGGAATGAACGAACGGGCCCTCGGCTACAGCCCCGGTTTTAACGGTCGGGTTGACGGTATCCAATAAACTTATATTAAAACAGTCGTCGGACCTGTCGTTGAGTGTCCTCAAGTGTCCCCGAATTATCGACAGTTTCATGATCCCGTTCCAGCGGTTCGAATGCTTTCCGGTACTTGACGTGAATCTCAAAATCGGCATCGCTTTCGTCGTTTTCTCTTTGCGCGATTCGTTTCTTAACGACGTCAGGGGAACACTCGACTTTAACGAGACGGAAGTTGGCTTTCGTACGATCCGAAACACTTGCTGCCCCGTCCCGGAAGCGCGTGGAGCGGAACGTTCCATCGAGGACGACGTTGTCGCCACGTTCGATTGTTTCCCGACTACGATCGAATAATTCTCGGTACACCATCCGCGTTTCTTCTTCCGTATATTCGGGGTCTGGGAGGATCTCCTTCCGAACGACATCGGTTCGCAGCAACTCGGCCTCCAGCCGACGCGCAACAGTTCGTGCCACGGTGGTTTTTCCAACGCCTGGGACGCCACAAACGGCGACCAGCGTTGGTCCCTTGGGAGGTCCCCCTTGTGGCGAAAGTGATCCGAGCTCGTCGGCGTTACCCATGTCCATCACTCCGCTGGGCCAAGGGATACCCGGTGGTGCCACGCATCGTCTTCGAACGTGGCCAGGGGGAAGACAGTAATCAATGTGGTGAACTGGGTTTCTATGCTCGGTAATGGGGGATGGTTGCAATTTGGGTTGGTTCCCCGGGTTTGGTACTAGGCAGGACATTCCCGTGGATTCTGATAGAGGCTGGTATGAGTACGAAACCAAAACCACAGAAAACATATGTAATGCATATTCGTTCTCATCGGGTTCTCCGTTCAAGGGCCCATTGAAGGCAGCACATTCCCATTTTGGTTAATACAATGAACAAAAGTAAGGGTGGATTGATTTAAAGCCTTAACCCAGAAAAATCGGCTGTTTGTAGGTCTCTTCGGGACAATTTTTCTTAAGAGCCGTTAGTCTATCTGATAAAGGGTTGGAAAATTGTAATTAGCTATTAGCTTGTTCATGATAGAGATACTATTAGGCATGGCAACGACAAACACTGATCTAGAGGGCGACGTCAATCAGACCTTTCACACTGGTGCCGGACTTGTAATGCTATCGCTGGCACAGGCGACCCTCATTTTCACCGTCTGGGTCGTGGTCTGGCCATCGTCCTTTGGCATCCCTGAGACGTTTCACATAAAGGCTGGCATCGCTGGCTTTTTTACAGGAGCGGCGCTCCTCGGCTTTTATCTTGGCTTCGGGACCCTAACGGGCCAGGTAAAATCTCGGTCGGAATATTAGGTTTCCAACGTTTAGGCCTGAATATATTCGATTTTCCTCTGAAACTGATACGTAGATTTTAGTAATTACTAATCATGGGTACTAATGGTAATATAAGCACTAAAAAATGTCGTCCCACGGACTCAGACCGATTCCACGTCCAATTCACGGCCACAGCGAGCCTGGTTAGCCTCTCCCTGGCGCAAGTTTTCTTGATTCTGGGAGTCTGGTTGCTAGCCTGGCCGGGCACCATCACCGTACCGTTTATCGGGCACGGTTTCATCGGCCTTACCGGATTCCTCTCCGGTCTTTCCCTTATCGGATTTTATCTCGGATTTCTCAGCCTCTGGCGGAACTCCGCCACGATCGACCGGTAATCACTCGGTTTCCCCCGGTCGAACCGTTCCGAAGGGTGTAATATCCTCCTTCTCTATTTTATGCCCATGAATCCTTCCAACGGTTCGACTCCGCCGGCCGAGGGTCCGCCAAACGCCGAACAGGACGTCATTGCTGTCGATGCCGATGATAACGAACAGGGCCTCGTTAATCGGATCGAAGCCCACACTGGGGACGGGGTTCGACATCGGGCCTTTACCGCACTCGTATTCGACGTCGACGGCAATATACTGCTTGCTCAGCGAAGCCCCTCTAAACGCTTGTGGAACACCTTTTGGGATGGGACAGTTGCTTCGCACCCTCGCCATGGGCAGACACAGAAGGCAGCGACGACCCAGCGCCTCGAAGAGGAACTCGGCATCGCACCCGACCAGTATGGGGATCTTCGTGTGACCGACAAGTTCGAATACAAACGGTATTTCGAGAACGAGGGCGTCGAACACGAGGTCTGTTCTGTGTTGAAACTCACAGTGACGGAACCGACGGTGCAACCGAACCCGGAGGAGGTTGCCGGACTCATGTGGGTCCCCTATCGGCGGTTGCACGACCATCCCGAATGGTACCGACAACTCCGACTCTGTCCCTGGTTCGAAATCGCGATGCGGCGGGATTTAGGGTAGGATTTGGAGCAGTTCTGTGTGTGGCCCACGTGTTCACTTCTGGAGGCTAGCCCACACTGCCGTTGCTCCAAGGAGGATTCCGGGTAGCATCGGAAACGCGACGAGCGCGACCCAACGTGGGAGCATGGGCGGCCGCCAGAGGATGAGGATCGGCGCGAGAAAGAACGAGAAGGCGACGACGGAGAGGAGTACCCACCCTCGCCACCCAAATGAATCGCCCTTTGACTCGGTCGGCCTTGGATCGCCCCGTTCGGCGTTTAGTGTCGATCGCTCTGGCGGTCCGGCGTTGCGATCCGTCGTCGTTTCGGGAGCGTCGGAATACGTCACCGTTGGGGCCGCTCAATATTCGCTGTCGGGAACGACGATGACCTTGCCGTTCCCTGCCCGGTTTTCCAGGAGTTCGTGACCACGGGCCGTTTCGCTCATCGGCAGGATTTCCCGGATCTGCGGTTCGAGGGTCCCGTCCCAGACGAGGTCAAGTACCTCGTCGCATTCGTGTAAGGTCCCCATCGTCGATCCGATCACCTTTAGCTGGTTCCAGAAGATCCGGTTGATATCCGTTTCCGGGTTTCCGCCCGTGGTCGCTCCGCAAGTGAGGACCCGACCACCCTTTGCGAGGCTCTTCAGGGAATCTCGCCAGGTCGCTGCCCCGACGTGATCGACGACCACGTCGACGCCTCGGCCGTCCGTCAGTTCTCGGATTCGTTTGGCGAAGTCCGCCTCTTCGTAGTTAATCGCGTAGTCGGCACCCAGTTTGCGCGCCGCGTCAAGTTTCCCCGATGTCGACCCGGTCGCAAAAACAGTAGCGCCCACGTGCTTAGCGATTTGGACGGCAGCATGGCCGACGCCACCGGTAGCACCCAAAACCAGGATGTCTTCACCTGGCCGGAGGTCGCCCCGATTGATCAGCATCCGCCAGGCGGTCTGGAAGACCAGCGGTGCCGCAGCAGCGGTCTCCCAATCGACGTGATTGGGAACCTGGACGAGGTTCGATCCGGGGACGGCTGCGTACTCGCTATGGACGCCAGTCACGTGTTCGCCGAGGATGTGGAAGTTCACGCACATCGAATGCTCGCCCTGTCGGCAGTACTCGCAGTCCCCGCAATGCATCCCCGAAAGGACGACCACGCGGTCCCCTGGTTCGAACCTTGTAACGTCACCACCGACGGCGTCGACAATCCCTGCGGCGTCACTGCCCGGGACGTGTGGCATTTCGACGTCAATCGTCGGGAGTCCCCGCCGGGTCCACAGATCGAGGTGGTTTAGTGAGCCCGCTTTGACCTTCACGAGCACTTCGTCCCGATCCGGTTGGGGATCCGGTACGTCGGCGTACTCGATAACGTCCCGGTCGCCGTGCTCGGTGAACGTGACAGCCTTCATAGTCGAGTCCTGTAGGCCGGCGGGCAAAACCCTTGGGCCGATTGTGGTCGATACTAACGATTTGGATGGATTCCTGGCGAGGCCTTTAGGAGGCCGGACGCAAAATCCCAGCACATGGTCGATTTCCAGGAGCGGGACGAATCGCGGGGGCTCGGGACCGGAGACGAGGACGATGAGGACGGTGACCACGATCCGGAGCGAATCGAATCAGAATCGGTGAGCGAAGCTGCCGGGAAAACCGGCGAGAATGGGGAACAGCAGGAATCCTCTGATGCAACTGAGGGCGACAACGCTCAGAATCAGAGTTCCCAGCATCAACCCGATCATCACCAACATGATTCCCATCCTGAACACGATCATCACCGACACGACGTCGACCAGATCGGCGCGGCGATCGTCACGATATCGACGACGCGCACTCTTGATTCCGATCCCGCTGGGGATGCCATCGAGGCGGTGATCGACTCGACGGGTGAAGTAGTCACTCGTGAACTGATTCCCGACGACTTCGACACGATCCAGGGGACAGTGAATCAACTGGCCGATCGCCAAAACGTCGACGTGATCGTCACGGCCGGTGGGACGGGCGTGACGCCCGATGACGTGACTATCGAGGCCATCAGACCGCTCTTTTCGAAGGATCTCCCCGGCTTTGGGGAACTCTTTCGCATCCTCTCGCACGACGATGTTGGGACAAAAGTGGTGGCGACGAGAGCGGCGGCCGGGATCGTCGACGGGGTCCCGGTCTTCTGCATGCCGGGCAGCGAGAATGCGGTTCGGCTCGGCACGGAGCAGATCATCGTTCCCGAGGCCGGCCATCTTTCGGGGCTCGCATCTCGTGAGACGGAAGAAAAGCGGGACGAAACCGACCAGGATTAGCTTCCCGTTGTACCCATGAGGATATCGGTCTTTCAACGGTGAATTGGGGTCATTCCGTTCCAGACAGTTGCCCCGGCTGAGGCATTCCCGACGAAACGCGAGTTTTACGGGTTCAAACTCATCATATCCCGGTATTGGCGAATATGAAGGATCCCCTGGCCACCAATTTGAGACCCCATCGTTCGTCATCCGGAGCGACCTCGCTGGTCACCCGGGCATCGGGCAGAGGCTCGCTGTTAGCACCGCGATTTCGTCGCTGTCGTTTCTGGCGCCGTGGCTCGCTCCCCGATCATGCAACACCACGCCAGGCGCCCTCACGGTCTCTTCCACATCGTCCTGTATCACCGTTACCGATCCCTCGACAACGTGGAAGACGTTGGTCGAATCAGCGTGTTCGTGGGGGCTAAGTTCCGCGCCAGGACCGAGCGCGAATGCTTTCACGAGGACATCATCGGTCACGACGACCTCGGCGTCGATGACGTCGCCCGGTGTCGGCTCCAGATTCGGATATCGATCGAGTGCCATGCTGTCATCGAGGCGCCGGACAGCATAAAAGGTTCGTCGCCCGGTTCCATTCGATCAGTCAGCGGCGAGTTCCTCAGCGACGGCGTCGGGGCCCAGGAGGCGGGGGTCCATCTTGAGAACCTCCATCCCGCTGACGAACTCCGGGAGCGATCCGTCCGCATATACGACGATCGAAACGTCTTCATTCAGGTCCTTTGCAACGGGAATCGAGGTCGCGTTGACCAGGTCCGTGAGCACGAACAGGTCCGCATCGATAATGCCAGCGTCCTCGAGTCCAGGACGGTTTGCGGCCCCGTCGACGGGGGTGACTGCCAGCCCCGCCGTTTCGAGGGCCTTCGCGAGGTCCTCCTCGTCGGAACCGGCGATGACTGCTCGGTTCATCTCGTTCGTTCCGATGGCCCCCGGGGGCTTGTGTCTCACGCTCCGAAGCCGTCGGGAAATGGTTCGGACGGCACTGGTTCGCCCACTACTCGTACTCGATCGTCGCGGGGGGCTTGTGAGTGACGTCGTAGACGACGCGTGAGACGGTATCGAGTTGCCCCGTGATCCGGCTCTGGATCCGCTGGAGGGTCTCCCAGTCGATCTCCTGAGCGCGGGCGGTCATACCGTCGCGGGACTCGACCGATCGCACGGCGACGACCCAACCGTGGACGCGATTATCACCCTTCACGCCCGTCGCCTTCCCGATGACCGCGGCCAGGGCCTGCCAGGGATCGTACTCCTCGAGTTCGTCCTCGACGACGTGGTTGGCCTCGCGGGCGACCGCGAGTTTCTCTTCTGTGACCTCGCCGATCACCCGGACGGCGAGGCCCGGCCCGGGGAAGGGCATCCGCTCGGAGACGACCTCCTCCAGGCCGAGTTCGCGGGCGACCTCGCGGACCTCGTCCTTGTAGAGGTCGCGAACGGGTTCGACGATGCCCTCGAAGTCGATTATCTCGGGCAGGCCGCCGACGTTGTGGTGGGACTTGATCCCGCCCTCGGACTCGATGCGGTCGGGATAGATCGTCCCCTGGACCAGGTAATTGGCGTCGGCCTCGCGCGCTTCGCGCTCGAACTCCCGGATGAATCCTTCGCCGATGATTTTGCGTTTCTCCTCGGGATCGGTGACGCCCTCGAGGCGGTCGAGGAACCGGTCCTGGGCCTCGACGATCCGGAGGCTCTCCATGTAGTCGAACGTCTCGCGAATGGCCTCGGTCTCGCCTTTTCGCATCAGGCCCGTATCGACGTAAACTGGCGTGAGTCGATCGCCGATGGCCTCGTAGGCGAGTGCGGCCGCGACCGACGAGTCAACGCCCCCCGAAAGCGCAATGATCGCGTTGGCATCCCCGATCTCCTCGCGGATTTCCTCGACGGCCTCATCGACAAACGTGTCGGTATCGACCATCAGGCCCGCACCTCCCGTTCCTGCCCGGTCAGTTCGAGCATCGCCTCGACGAAGCCGACGAATGGCGGGCTTGCTCGGCCGGGGCGAGATCGGAACTCTGGATGGAACTGCGTCCCGAAGAAGAATGGGTGGGCCTCGAGTTCGAGGATTTCCATTCGATGGCCGGCTTCGCCGGAGAACACCAGGTCGGTGGCCTCGAAGTCGTCGAAGTACTCGGGGTTGACCTCGTAGCGATGACGGTGGCGTTCGGTGCAACTCGTCGCATCGTAAAGGTCGTGGGCGAGCGTTCCCGGTTCGATCTCGGTTTCGTGAGCGCCCAGGCGCATCGTCCCGCCCATGTCTTCGGTCTCGTACTGTTCGGGCAACAGGTCGATGACCGGATGAGGCGTGTCGGGGTCCATTTCGGCGGAGTGGGCGTCCTTTAGCTCCAGCACGTTCCGGGCGTACTCGACGACGGCCATCTGGAAACCCAGGCACAGTCCGAGGAAGGGGACGTCGTTCTCGCGGGCGTAGCGCGCGGCCTCGATCTTGCCCTCGGTGCCCCGGGCACCGAAGCCGCCGGGGACGATGATTCCATCGATGTCGTAGAGTTCACCCTCGTGCCCCTCTGCCAGGCCCTCGGCGTGGACCCAGGTGGTGTCGACGTCAACGCGGCCGGCCAGCCCGGCGTGTTTCAGCGACTCGTGAATCGAGAGGTAGGCGTCCTCGAGGCCGTACTTCCCGACGAGGGCCACGCAGAGTTCGCCTTCGGTGTCCCGGGTTACCAGTTCGCGCCAGGACTGGTCGCGCTCGGCCGTGGGGGGCGCCTGGTCCCTGATGCCGAGTTCGGCCATGACGTACTCGTCGAGGCCCTCCTCCTCGACCATCAGGGGGACGTGGTAGATGTCCTCGACGTCCGGGTTGGAAAAGACCGCTTCAGTCGGCACGTCACAGAAGAGCGCGATCTTCTCGCGGGTGTGCTCCTCCAGAGGGTCCTCGCAACGACCAACGAGGATGTCGGGCTGGAGGCCGATCGAGCGCAGTTCCTTCACGCTGTGCTGGGTCGGCTTGGTTTTCTGCTCGCCGTTCTTCGAGTAGGGGACGAGCGTGACGTGGGCGAAGACGACGTCCTCGTCGTCCTCCTCCTGAGAAAACTGTCGGAGCGCCTCGAGGAAAGCCATGCCCTCGATGTCGCCGACGGTACCGCCGACCTCGACGATGCAGACGTCGTGGCCCTCGGCGGCCTCCCGGATCCGGCGCTTGATGTCGTCCGTGATATGCGGGATGATCTGGACGGTCTTGCCCAGGTAATCGCCCGCGCGCTCTTTCTCGATGACGTTCCGGTAGACCTTGCCCGTCGTGACGTTGTGGTCCGCGGTCATGTCGATGTCGAGGAACCGCTCGTAGTTTCCAAGGTCGAGGTCCACCTCCGCGCCGTCCTTCAGCACGTACACCTCCCCGTGCTGGAAGGGATTCATCGTCCCGGCGTCGACGTTCAGGTACGGATCGATCTTGACGGCCGTGACGTCGAACCCGGCGTTCTCGAGGAGTCGGCCGGTACTCGCGGCCGTGATCCCCTTTCCGAGGCCCGACATCACGCCCCCCGTGACGAAAACGAACTTGTTCCCGAGCGAGGGGTCGTACTCGGTTTCTGTCGGCATACCGTGTGTCCGGTAGGCCTCCTCAAAACCGTTTCGGAGCCGTTGGCATCAGTTCGCCGAAACGTGGGATGGCGTCGGGGCGGAACCGGACGAGACGGGCCGCCCAGCGTTCGGCACCAGCGTGCGTCCGCCACCACACGCCGAAACCGGAATACGTTCTTCGGTTGAGGC
>JBKEGM010000067.1:0-10533 GCA_046710005.1 Natrialbaceae archaeon | reverse complement strand
CCGCCATTACGATTTACCTACGGGGATGAGGCACAAAATATTGATGCACTTGGAAGTTGGTCATGGCCTGAACACATCATGTGCTCGAACCTATAGCGGGGATTTTCACAAGCAAACGTCTTTCCTTCCGGGGACGGTGAGACGCCACCCAGTTTCAATAGGGCAACGATTTTATCGATCTGCCCCTTTTGATTTCCATTTTTGGCATCGAGATGCCACAACTGATATGAGGGCGCGGGGTATATCATCGAGTACCGATACGATCAATTGTGGTCCGAAACCGATCCCGGGATACAGGAGGTTGCTATGCCCGATTCCGAAAGTGACGGTCCCGAAGTGCTCGTAGTGGACGACGAGGCTCGCCTAGCGGATCTTTTTGCGGCGTGGATCAAGGGCGAGTATTCAGTCGATACTGCCTACGACGGGGAGACCGCACTCGAAACGATGAACGACGCCGTCGAGGTCGTCCTCCTCGACCGGCGGATGCCAGGCCTTTCTGGCGATGAGGTTCTCGAGCGCATCCGTAACCGGGGATTCGATAGTCGAGTCGTGATGGTCACGGCCGTCGATCCCGACTTTGACATCATCGAAATGGGGTTCGACGATTACCTGGTCAAACCGGTATCGAAGGAAGATCTCATTGAGATCATTGAAAAGGTATTGACCCGGTCCGAGTACGAAGCCGAAGTCCAGGAATACTATTCGCTTACATCGAAGAAATCGTTGCTCGAAGCCGAAAAACCGGAACAAGAACTCGAAGACAACGAGGAATATTTGGATCTTCGCGACCGCGTCAATGAACTCCGGGATCGCGTGGATGAGACCATGGCCGACCTTTCCTCCCATGATGACTTTGTCGGGGCGTTTCAGGATCTCCCTGGTGGCGACGGGTGAACTAACCCGCCCTACTCGTCGCCTTCGGCGACTCCTTGAGGGCGGGGCTTCCTGATTCCACGACGCGACTTGCAGACACTGATTGTGTGCTTGGTACTCGTGCGGGTGCTGTATCCCCGCCCTACTCGCTCCCGTTGGTCGCTCCTGGAGGACGGGGGCTAAGCACCCTCACCGCAACGCTAAACCTGCCTGACGTTTTCGAACTCGAACCGTGCGCCACCACTCCTGCTTTCTGTCGCGTTCGTCGTCCAGTCGTGGGCGCTAGCCACTTCCTTGACGACCCAAAGCCCGATTCCGAGTCCCGTTTCCGAGGTCGAGAACTCCGAATCGAATAGTTGCCCGCGGACTGATGGTGGAATCCCCGCCCCATCGTCAGCGACGTAGAACCCGACCGAGTCGTCACCAGGGGCGTCCGTCGACGATTGATCGTCCATGCGACCGACTCGAAGCGTAACGTCTTCGCCGCCGTGTTCGATGGCGTTCCTGAAGAGGTTTTCCAGGAATCGAAGCAAACGAGAGCGATCGGCAGCGATGGTGGTCGATCGGTCGACCTCGAGAGTGGCTCCTTTGGTTTCGACGTTCGACCAGGCGTCCTCCACGACGTCTTCGAGTGAGACGGGTTCGGTTTCGGCCGCATTCCCGCCACGTCGGGCGAGTTCCAAGACGTCCTGGATGATGGCTTCCATCCGGTCGAGCGAGGCGGTGACGTGCTCCAGTTCCTCCAGGTTTTCCGACTCGGCCAGAACGTCAACGTATCCTTGGGCGACGCCCAGGGGGTTGCGAAGGTCGTGACTGACGATGCTTGCGAACGCGTCGAGGCGCTCGTTTTGTCGTCGAAGTGCTCGCTCTCGGCGCTTTCGATCGGTAATGTCACGGAGAACGCCGACTGAGCCTCTGTACTCGTCATCTTCCCAGAGGCCACCAACCTTGGCCTCACATGGAATGCGCTTCCCGTCTTTCCGCCGGAGACGAACTTCCATCGTTTCGGGTTCGAGCGGCCGGTCGCTAACCAGTTCGTCCAGTACTGCTTCGTCGGATGGAGTGGCGGTGCTCGTTCCGTCATTCTCTTCGTCTATCAAACCGTCAATGACCAGTGATACGTGCTCCCCCAGCAGGCCTTCCCGGGAGTATCCGGTCATTTCGACGAGTCCGTTGTTGATCGTCATAAAGTGGCCGTCGGAATCCAGGGCATACATGCCGTCGCCGACCGTTTCGACCAGTCGCTCATACCGTTGCAGGACTCGTTCTTGCTGTTTTGCTTCCCCCCGGAGGGCCATGGTTCCCAGGACGTGGGCAGTGGCATCAGCGACGTCTCGAATTGCCCGCCGTTCGAGATCGTCGAATCCTGTCGGTTTGTCCGTGTAGACTCCCATCACACCCAGCAACTCGTCGTCTTTGTCGATCAGCGGGGCCACTGCAGTTGCCATTCCCCCATTTTCGACGGCCGTTTTTGCCCAGGGGACAGCGCCGTCGTCCCGGCCGAACCCGTCGGCAACTTGCAATTCGTGTGATCGAAGGGCCCGATCGACGATGGATTCGGTTCCCGTGCCCACGGCGAAAGAGGTACTCCTCGGCCAGTCGTCGACGGTTCCGCCCGTCACCCACGGTACAACCTGTTGTTCTCCTCGATCGTATTCTCCAATCCAGGTGAAGAGGTAGCCTTCGGATACGGTGAGGGCGTCACACACGGCCTTCTCGAAGTCTTTCGGAGCGGTTGCATCGACGAGCCGCTGGCGAACCTCCCGGACCATTTCCTCGTAACGGTCACCGTTCGGTCTGTCCACGGGACTACCTTTCCCCTCGGACACGACGGCGTTGGCAACCCATCCCGAGAAGGTTTCATCTGCACCCTCTACCGTGTCGACGAACTCGACGACATCGCTAATCGCGACGCCGCCCTCCTCTTTTGTCTCGTAATCAGTGAGCAAAAGGACGGAGAGACGCGGATATTGCTCCCGCGCGGCCCTGACAATATGGGGTGTCGCGGCTGCCGTCCGGGCATCAAGTACCAGTGTGTCAATCCCGCCGTCCTCGAGGTGGTCGATAGCACTCGACGCAGTATCGGTATGGAGGACGCGTACGTCTGGGTACGACCATTCGAGGGGAGCGACGAGGCGATCGAGTTTGTCGGGATCCTCGCTGAAACAGAGAACGGTACTCGTATCGCTCATCGAGTGCCCCCTGAACGATGGTTCGCAGCCTGTAATCGATTCGTTTCCAGCGGTTCGGTTCCAGGAGACATGAGACGCTGATTGGCAATTGGTTCGGCGGGGACCGTTAAGGAACCGACGGCCGAGAGGCTTGACCTTCGGAACCGGTCTCGTATCGAGGAACCCTCACATCTCGGGACTTTTGGGTCGCCCATGGGGCCCTAATGGTTCAAACTCCGGGTAATGTCGGATGGCCACAAGGTACAATCAAGTAGGCCAGTGTAGAGAACGTATGCAAGTTCGGGACGTTATGACAGAAGGGGCCGTCTCGGTCGATCACGACACATCACTCCAACGGGCTATCGGGGCCATGATTCAGAACGGGATTGGAAGCGTCCTCGTGGTCGAGGACGAGAGGCCAGTGGGCATCCTGACGGACTCCGACGTGCTCCGAGCGATGTACCTGGCGAAGTCGGCGCCGCCTGACATCCCGGTCGAACGCGAAATGACGACGCCGCTTGTGACGATCGCACCGGATGAATCGATCGAGGACGCGCTGGCGCTGATGGATTCAAAATCGATCAAGAAACTCCCGGTAGAGGAGAACGTGGATGTAATTGGAATGCTTACCCTCACCGACCTGGCGTTCAAGCGGCCGGAACTCGCCGAGGACTTGAAAGCGATCGACGATCGAGACCCAGATTGACACCTGCGATCCTTGGCAGGGTGGCAGCGGTAGCAGTTACATCGGTTTTCCGGGGTGCAACCTGCCTCCGACGCGTCGTGCGTTGAGCGTAGCGATCGATCGTCGAGTCACAAGGAGGTCAGCCAGCCACTGTCCGTACTCGGCGGGACCACACTCGACGCGGACGCGCGGATCGAAGGGGCGGACCGTGAATGGGCCGTCGATTTCGATGGATGTTCGGATCGTTTGTCCACCTTTCGTCGTGTAGCTCTTTGCCGTAGTGGTTCTGCCCCGGGGACGCCCTCTAGGGGTTTCAAGGCGACAGATGAGTCGTCCATCGCGTCTGAGAGTGATCAGGTGGCCGCCTGGACGTCGGTCAAACTTGATGTCGGCGACCACCTTCGGGTAGCCCCAGATCTCCCGTCCGAGCGCCACCGAGGCCTCGGTCGTCACCGGCAGGAAGTCTACGGAGGCCCCTACCTCACCGGACATCGCCCCAACCAATGGGAGATCTCTGCCATCTCTGACGCAAGGCACCAGGACGGCGAACTCTTCGTAGGGTTCGAATCCCCCAACGTCGCGGTAATCCACGCCGGCCAGGACGACGATTCCGACGCCTGGGGCCATCCGAAGGGGAACGCATTCCTTCGGCAGTCGCTCGCGAAGTTCGGTGGCGTCGGCAAGGAACGCCCCGCCATAGGCGTCGAAGGTCACTTCAAGGGGTAACCGTACGCGGTGACCGGTCGAAAGCGATTCAACCGGATGGCGGCTTGCGTTGGTCACGACGCTCATCTTCGGGACGAATCAGCAAAACGTTTCGCTTGGGATTGGGATTTATCGGGGCTCAATTGGTACCGCCACTATGACTATTGACGCGCCATGCAGGACCGTGTTGATTACCGGGAGTGGCTCAGGCATCGGCGCGGCGACGGTTCGACGATTTCTGGACACCAATTGGACGGTCTGGGCGACTGACGTCGACGAGGAGGCATTGAACCGACTGCCACAGGACTGCTATCAGGTCCCGCTGGATGTTACCGATCCGGACAGGATCGATACCGTCGTCGAGCAGGTTCTTGACAGAAACGGCCGCCTCGATTGCCTGGTGAACAACGCTGGTTTTGCGGTTCCCGGGACCGTGGAGGACGTATCGCGGGCCGCCGCCCGGCAGGTGTTTGACGTCGTTGTGCATGGTGCCCGCGACATGATTCAAGCCACGCTGCCGCACCTTCGGCAGGTCGGCGGGAGTATCGTCAACGTTTCCAGCGTTCTGGGGCGGACCGCGTTCCCTGGACTGGGCGCATACTGTAGCGCAAAGTTCGCGCTCGGGGGATTGACGGACGCCCTCCGTCAGGAGGTCGGGGATGCAGTCGACGTGGTGGCAGTCGAACCTGCCTGGGTGGATACCGATTTCGCGAGGACTGCCAGAGAACAACTGGGGAGGGTCGATAAGACGCCGGCATACTGTGACGTCTATAGCCTCTACGGGGAGGGAAGCGTTCTCAAGGGTGGGCGCCTCGCGGTACCGCCCGATCGGGTTGCACGCACCATCATGACGGCAGCGACGGCCACGGACCCACCGGCTCGATACCACGTAGGCTGGGTGGCAAAAGTGATCGCTGCAACAGCGTGGCTTCCGGATTCGATCCAAGATTGGAGTCGCCGAACCTTTGCACCATTGATCGCCAAATATCTCTGAATAGGGGTTTTCGGGGAGCTAAATACGAGTCGATCCAGGCGATCATTGCCGGGTTTCCCTGCAAGCCAAAGCGTTTGGAAAGAACTACACCGCTGTAGAACGAAATTCAGGCGTATGGATCCTAGAGTTCGAGAACAAGCCGAGATCATTGTCGAGCATTCAGTCCAGGTAGAATCCGGAGATAATGTTGTTATTCGGGCGCCCCCCGCCGCCGAGAATCTCGTCGTAGCGCTCATGGAAAAACTCGGCGAGGTCGGAGCGAACCCCTCGCTCACCTTGTCCAGCAGTCGGGCCCAACGGGCCTTTATGAAGGCGTCCGATCCTGAGGACTTTGAACTCCCGGAACACCAGATGGCGGCGGTCGAAAACGCCGATGTGGCGATCGGTATTCGTGGCTCAACGAATACTCACGAGACCGGTGACGTGGAGCCACAGAAAAACATGGCGTACTCGCAGGTCATGAAGCCAATTCAAGACGAGATGATGGGCAAGCGATGGGTCGGGACGCAATACCCTGCAGCAGGCAACGCCCAGGACGCCGAAATGTCGACGGAAGCCTATGAGAACTTCGTTTGGGACGCGATCAATAAGAACTGGGACGACCAAGAGGAGTTCCAGGCGAATCTTGTCGACATCCTCGAGGAGGGTGAGGAAGTACGGATCGTTTCGGGGGAGACGACGGACGTGACGATGAGCATCGACGGAATGGACCCCGTGAACGATTACGCCGAGAACAACCTCCCCGGCGGTGAGGTTTTCACCGCTCCTGTCCCCGACAGTGTCGAGGGCGAAGTCCTGTTTGACATGCCCCTGATGGCCCAGGGTCGTGAAGTGCAGGACGTGTCCCTCCGATTCGAGGATGGCGAGGTCGTGGAGCATTCCGCCGAGAAGAACCAGGAAGTCCTTTCGGCCGTTCTGGAGACCGACGAGGGTGCCAAGCGTCTCGGTGAACTCGGGATCGGTATGAACCGCGAGATCGACAAGTTCACCTACAACATGCTGTTTGACGAGAAGATGGGCGATACCGTCCACATGGCGATCGGTCGGGCCTACGAGATGAACGTCCCAGAGGACCGCGAGCGCAACGAGAGCGCGGTCCACATGGATATGATCGTCGACATGAGCGAAGATTCGTTTATCGAGGTGGACGGCGAGGTAATCCAGCGTGATGGCACGTTCCGGTTCGAGGACGGGTTCGAAGCCTAAGTGAATGAGCGGCGCGGTCGTTTTTCATCGACGTTTTTGCGCGAGTCGTCGCAAGCGGCGACCCAAGCGAAAAAAGGTCGGAGTGAGTATTCGTATATCGAGGTGGACGGGGAGGTCACCCGGCGGGATGGCACGTTCCGGTTCGAAGACGGATTCGAAGAATAGGTGGAACGTTAATACAACCGGTAAGAGACGGTTGCAGACCGTGCAATCGGTTTGTGACCTCGAGTGTCGTGCAACGTTTCACGATTGGTACCCCGGAAAAAATATACTGCGGCAAACAGAATTGTTCTTCTCCAAACTATTAATTCGGCTGAGACCGTCGTCCGGAGCATGGATCCCAGAGTCAGGGAGCACGCAGAGATCATCGTCGAGCATTCGGTCGATATCCAACGGGAGGACGAGGTGCTGATACAGGGCGGTCCACTGGCCGAGGACCTCGTGGTTGCGCTCCACGAACTGATCGGTAAAAAGGGAGCATTCCCGATCGTTTTCGGCCGGCCATCCCGTGCCAACCGGGCGTTCATGCGTGCAATGGACCCCGACGAGTACGACGAGGTTCCCGGGACGCTCGCGGCGATGATCGAGAACGTCGACGTGTCCATCGGGATTCGAGCCAGCGAGAACACCCACGAGACGAGCGACGTGCCGCCTGAAAAGAACACGGCGTTCGCACAATTGATGGAACCGGTCCAGTCGAAGATGATGGAGAAGCGCTGGGTCGGGACCCAGTACCCGGCGCCGGGCAACGCACAGGACGCCGAGATGTCGACGGAGGCTTATGAGGACTTCGTCTGGGGTGCGATCAACAAGGACTGGGACCAACAGCGCCAGTTCCAGGGGAACCTCGTCGATATCCTCGACGATGGGAGTGAGGTTCGAATCGTCTCGGGCGACACCACCGATATCACGATGAGTGTGGAGGGAATGGTCGCAGAAAACGACGACGCCGAGCGGAACCTCCCAGGGGGCGAGGTCTACATCGCGCCGGTCCCCGATAGCGTCGAGGGCGAAGTCCTCTTTGACATGCCGCTGATGGCCCAGGGTCGGGAAGTGCAGGACGTGTCCCTTCGGTTCGAGGACGGTGAAGTCGTCGACCATACTGCCGAGAAGAACGAGGATGTGCTGGCGGCCGTTCTCGACACGGATGAAGGGGCAAAGCGTTTGGGCGAACTGGGGATCGGCATGAACCGCGACATCGACCAGTTCACCTACAACATGCTGTTCGACGAGAAGATGGGCGACACCGTCCACATGGCTCTGGGTCGGGCGTACGAGTGGACAGTGCCGGACGACAAGGAACGGAATCAGAGCGCGATCCACATGGACATGATCGTCGACATGAGCGACAATTCCTCCATCCAGGTGGATGACGAAGTGATTCAGCGGGACGGAACGTTCCGGTTCGAAGACGGGTTCGAGGAGTAACGCGACCCTCACTCCCGCGTGATGTCGATATCGGACTGCCGGTAGCTCACTGCCAGTCCTTCGCCCAGTGGCCAGACGACCGTTTCGAAAGCAAGGTCGTCCCGTACGGCTGTGAGGTATTCGGCGATACCGGCCGTGCTTTCGTTCATGTCATCGGGCTGGTCGCCTTCGACGTAAGCCAGCAATTCGTCGAAATCGACGCTTCCGGATGTCATCGCGTTGTCGGCGACGATTACGCCCCCCGTCGAAATCTTGTCGCGAATCGTCTCGAACGCCTCCAGATAACGATCCTTCTGAATGTCGACGAGCACCAAGTCGAACGGTCCTTCCGACGCCTTGGCGGTGTCGATCGCGTCACCGTGTTCGTACCGAGCAAGGCTATCGAACCCACCCCGATCCATGAACTCCCGTGCCATTTCCAGTTCTTCCCGGTCGTGTTCGGTGAGGACGATTTCACCGTCGGCGGGCAAGGCGGCTGCGATCCAGTATGCGGAATACCCGAACCCGGAGCCGAATTCGAATGCGCGGTCGGCATCAACCAACCGAGCCAGCAGGCGGAGAGTCGCTCCCACGTCGTGGCCGACGTGAGGAAAGCCCTGCACCCGGGCGTAGTCGTCCATTTCCGCGAGGACGCCGTCCTGGCTGGTGGCAACGGCCCTGACGAACCGTTCGACGTCGTTTCGCAAGATTCGACTCATGGTTTCAGTCTGGGTCGGTTGTTTCAATAGATTTTCCCCTCACAGGATTGAAAAGCGGATTCTCTGCGAGAAAATAGGGGGTATTGGCTTGTTGCGGGCCATAAAGTTTAATTGAATTTACTCCTTTTTCCCAGACATCGGGGTTTGGGTTCCCGATTGACAGCCCATTAGGGGGAACCGACAATGGCAACGACAATAACCTTCGTGGAAGGGGGTATCGATGTAGACCGATTAGAAGCCGTTGAAACCGTAACGTTGGAAACCGAAGAGGTACGTCTCGAGAAAGGGGTTTTTCGAACCGATACGGGACGGGGCGTGGTGGACATCCGCATCAAGACGAAGGCAGAGGCGGTTTTTGGCACCCGGTTCGTGGACCCGTTACCGTCGGAGTTGGACGTCGAGTCTGCCAAGGAAAACCACGGCGATACTGTCCGCTGGACAGTGACAGAAGGCGACAATATCAGTTTTGAGGCCGTGGTGGAACCCGGTAACACAACGGGCATCGGTTACGTGGCTACCGACATCGAAAACCTGGAAGGATTGTGTGAGCAACCGAAGATTGACGAATTACAGGAAATGGGTGTTCCGGAGTCGGAAGCGGCTACCGAGACGGATGATTCCGAGGGAACACCCGAGAATGACAGTACAGCCTCGGAGGATGCGGAAAGTATTTCGAACAAGGTCCGAAAGGCACTCAGCTTTTCTTCAGGAGATAGTGGTTTTCCCCAGGAGGGTGTCGATGCGAACGACCAAGGAGACAAACATCCGGATCGAGAGACCACGAGTAGCGATGGGAAAAACGACGAGGAGAGGATGATGGCTTCACCTAATGGTGGCCGAGCGGATGACCCCGCAGAAACTGATGGGGGTGCGCAGGTGGACGGCGAAGCGCATGGTGGTGATGGCAACAGTTCGAAGGAGAGTTTAATGACCCAAAAGGAGCAGTCTGTTGCTCCCGAAGAGGTCCCGGGCATCTTCGTTAACCAGCTTCAGGCAGGTGCGTTGTCCTCCGAAGAAATCGAAGCACTTCGGGAGGCGCTCGGTATAGAGGTGGCGCGTTCGAGGGCCACCCGGCTCGAGCACCTTGAGACTCGTTTCACGAAGTTCGAAGCATATATCGAGGCGCTCGAGGCTTTCATCGACGAGAATGGGGCGGCCGAGGAAATCATCGATGAGTTTCACGAATCAGTAGAGGAACTATCGGAACGGGTCGGCACCGTCGAAAGCGAAATCGAGGAAATCCGCGAGGAACACGCTGGACTTCGCGCAGTCGTCGAGGACCGAGACGAACGAATTTCGGCCATCGAGGACCGTGTAGAAGGGCTGGAAACGAAATTCGAGGAACTCGAATCGACGGCTGCGGATAATGAGTCGAAAATCGAAACTCTCGAAGCAGGTCAGGCAACGATCCGTTCGGATCTGGACGATGGGATCCGTGACCTCCGGTCTGATCAGGCAGACCGGCGGGCAGAACTCAAAACGGACCTCCAAGATGACCAGGAAGCCCTGCGCACCGACCTGGAGACGTCGGTAGAAGCGATGGATTCCGACCTGGAAGACCTATCATCCCGCATGGAAGACCTCGAATCCTCCTGGCGGAAAATCAGAGACGCGTTCGGGGGCGACTGACTCCTGACGCTAATGGCCTTTCCCATTCTTTAGCGGGCTGTAAGAGAAGCCCCCACCCTCAAGGAGCGAACCGAAGGTGAGCGAGTAGGGTGGGGATGAATCGCTCGACACTTGTTCAAACACGTTCAATCGTCACATTAAAGA
>JBKEGM010000066.1:0-10598 GCA_046710005.1 Natrialbaceae archaeon | reverse complement strand
AGGAAGCAAAACGCCTCTCCGAGACGGAGGTTTCCCGAATCGAGATCCAGAACGCGAAGTGGATGTGCCGTGATGCGTTGGATGGCCTGAACATGGACAAAGTCTATCACGGAGAGCGATGAAACAGCCAGGGCTCACCGTCTCACCTCGAAGGAACTGTTCCGGCTTGAAAGACGAACTTTAATTTCCTCCACGCGGTATGGATTTGGCCTGGCACGTGTCCCCCGGGACCGAACCTTCGCTGCGAACACTCCGGATTTGAACCCTACCAAAGCAGGGGTCAACTGCCATCCTCGCAGACCCCGAAACACTCGAAGCCGTGGTGGGTACCCCGTTTAAGTGAACCGTATACGGTCGGTATTCCCATTGGAGCCTTTGGCCACTGCCGCTTGAAAAACCAGAGAGAAGTCGGATCGGAAAGAGCGACCGTTTTCATACTATCGGCCAAAAGTTCATGAGTATTGAGGCCGAAGAGTTCCCACAGTGACTCTGGAAAACGTCACCACAGACTATCTCCGGGAGGTGTTGGAAACGGTAGACGAATCCGCAGCAGCAAAGCGGTTGATGGCTGCAATTACGTACAAGGAGATTGACGACATCACTCAGAAGGAGGCTGCTGAGATGTACGGCTTTTCTGAGGGATGGGCCTCAAAGTGGTTCAACCGCCTCGAACGGCTCGAAACGGAGCCGTCCGAGGCTGTGGTCTACGACGAACCCCGGTCCGGGAGACCGTCTAAACTCTCTGAACAAGAGAAGCAACAATTCACAGAAGTCCTACATAAGCCGCCCGAAGACGTGGGAATCGACGCCCCGGCGTGGTCGGTTCCTCTCGCCCGGAATTACCTCAACGAGTCGTTCGATGTCGAATACAGCGACCGTCACGTCCGGCGATTACTGCGTGAGGCTGGGCTGTCCTGGAAGACAGCTCGGCCGGAGTTCTACAAATCAGATGAACGAGCACAGGAAGCGTGGAAGGAAGGCTTCAAAAAAAGCGCAACAACCTGGACGACGAATACACGATCGTCACAGTAGACCAGACACGACAGGTCCTCTCGAAGCTGATCAACGCGTGGTTTCCCAGCGGTGAGCGCCCGACACTCCCGGTAAAGGGCAAGTGGGAAAGTCTCAAATTACTGGGTGCAACTACCGATGCCGGTGAGACGTTCTTCCTTCCATGCGAGGTGAATTTCAACAGTGAGACGACGATCCGTCTGTTAGACGCTCTCCAAGTCGAATTTGGCGAGAAACTCTGCGTCGTTTTGGATAATGCGTCGTACTTCACGGCAAATACAGTCAAGGAATACGTCGCAGAAACGCCGATCGAATTATGTTATCTTCCGCGGGGTTCACCGGAGCTGAACCCCACCGAAGAGTGTTGGAGACGGCTCAATCGATCACTCGGGAACCGACTGTTCCAGACGCTTAACGATCTTCAAGAGGCAGTTCTCGTTGCACTTGACGTATTGGAAACGCCTAATGTAATCATTTATTTATTTCCGTAATAATCAGTGATCTTTTTCAGGCGATAAAACCAAGTGGCACGTCTTTGTGTTTACGAGAAGAGGACAGTTCCATGGAAATTTCGGACCAACTTCAGTGTCTGTTTTCTGGCCGCGTCGAACAGGATGCAGACTCGTATTACGTCGAAATACCCAAACAGGAGCTTCGTGTCGGCGGAATTCAGGAGGGGAACACGTATCGCATCGCGATCTTCCCATCCCCATCAGACGCCGACGCGGACGAACCCGCATCGGAATCCGAGGATCGTTCGAAAGCCGTCGAGACGGGGCCACCCGAACCCCCTGTCGAGGAAGGCGAACACCGGACAGTCGAAATCGAAGACATCGGCGATCAGGGCGACGGCATCACGCGCGTCGAACGCGGTTTCGTCGTCATCGTCCCCGATACCGAGAAGGGCGAACGCGTCACCGTCGAGATCGCCGACGTCCGCAAGAACGTCGCTTTCGCCGAGGTCGTGAAACGACTGAACTATTACGATTGACCTCCACTACGGCATTCAGGCCGTGGAGACACGCCGTCACTCATGGCAATAGAATACCGTAAAGATGTCCGTTTAGGATTTCCATTGAAACGGAGTTCGTAGACAGAACCTCCTATATCCCGTCGGTCCACCAGTACAGGACGGCGCGGACGACCGGCGTGAAGGGCATGACCCACCGAATCGGGATGGAACCGTATTCGTTAAGAAGTGAGTGTGATAGAAAACCGCCCATTGCTACACCCAACAGGACGGCCACCGCAAAGAGGAGCCCCCATCGGGCTAGTCCCCGTCTCATCGTTCCCCGTGCCGGCGGCCAGTGGGGATCGAGAGAGATCGCCTGTCTACCGTCAGTAACAGGACGGCGCGAGGGTGAATTCCTGCCTTCGGCGAGGGCTCCTCCGCGATCGGAATCGACGGGCTGGCGATCACTCCAGTCGCGACAGCAGCCCCGCCGCCACGACGCCGGCCGCCATCACGGCGGCGAGCAGGGCGAACGCGGGCACAAACCCGACCGCGTCGGAAAGATAGCCGACCACTGCCGGGGAGACCGCGCCCGATCCCATCAGGATCGTCCGGACGATGCCCATGCTCCCGCCGGCTACCGACTCGGGGACCAGTTGCACGAGGTAGGCACCCCGGACCGGGCGGAAGCCGTGGGTGCCGACGCCGAACGCGACCACTGCCGCGCCGGCGAAGAGCGGCCCCGACGCGACCAGGAGCCCGCCGAGGCCCAGGGTAGCGATCGCCAGTGTTGCGAGCATGACGACGCGTTCGCCGAGCCGATCGCTCAGGTCGCCGGTGACCACCTGGACGAGGCTCACGACGAAGAGAGCGCTGTACAGCAGGTTGGCGACCGCCGGCCCGAGGCCGGCCGCGTCGACGAGGTACAGCGGGAGGAACGCGGCGACGCCGTTGTACGCGAACCCGAATAGCGCGTTCACGCCGACGAAGACGAGGAACGTCGGCTCCCGGAAGAGAGGCGCGTAGCGAGCGATTCCACTGACATCCTCGTCGGACTCCGTCTCGCGGTCCGGAATCGTGTCGTCATCCGGGAGCCGTTTCGGGACGCGGAGGACGAACCCTGCCAGGAGAGCAAGGCCGAACACGCCGCCCCCGAGAAAGAGCGTCTGCCAGCCGGCGATGTCGTTCAGGGCCACGACCACGGCGGGTGCGGCGACCCCGCCGAAGGTGCCGAACGTGTCGAAGACGCCGAGCGCCCGGCCGGTTCGTTGCGGGTAGACCGTCGAAAGCAGGCGAATGGCGACCGTCTTGTGAGCGCCGGTGCCGGCGCCGACCAGTCCCATGCCGACCAGCAGGATCGCGAGCGCGCCCACCGTCCCGTCGAGAACGGCCGAGAGCGGCCCCTCGACGGCCAGCAGGAGGCCCGCCCCCGCGGTGATCGCCGCGCCGGCCGCGATGACCCGGACCGACCCGAACCGGTCGGCGAGTGCACCGGACGGGAACTGCATCGCGGCGTACACCAGCATCATCACCGAGAACGCCGTCCCCAGGAGGGTGTTCGAGACGCCCAGATCGGCCTGGAAGGTCGGAAACAGTGGCGGGAACGCGTAACGGAAGAACTTCGCCAGAAACCAGAGTCCCGACGTCAGGGCGAGCGCGTCGAACGCCGCCAGACGGCGGGGGTTCGCGTTCATCGGTCGATTCCTTACGGGCCAGGGTTAAACGTGCGACGAAAGGCGAACGACTAGACCTTCGTCGCTTCCTCGACGTCCGCCTTCAACGTCTCCAGGATCGACTCGGTCGTGTCCGCGACGACCGTTTCCATGAGCTCGGGGTCCGCGTTCGTCGGGTCGCCGAGGCCACCCTGCTCGGTGATGTCGGGGAAGTAGGTGTACTGGCGCGCCTCGTACTCGGCCTTGCGGACCTGGGGCTCCTTCTTCTCCGCCTTGACGATGTCGGGGTGAAACAGTTCGATGACGCTCGTCTCGTGGTCGCCGGCGTGGCCCCAGTCCTCGCCGAAGTGCTCCTCCAGTTGGTCCCGGGCAAAGTTTGTCCAGTGGACGGGATATACTTCCATCCCGGTCTCGCGCTGGACGTGGTCGGCGGCGAGTTTCATCGGTGCGCGGTTGCCACCGTGGCAGTTCACGATAACCAGCCGTTTCGCGCCGTGTTCATGGATCGACCGGGCAATCTGTTCGAGCACTTCGCGGTAGGTGTCCGACTGGAGCGTGATCGTGCCCGCGAAGGGCATTTGATGCTCCGAGTAGCCGTATAACAACGTCGGAAGTCGGACCATCGAAAGGTCGTGCTCCGGCGCCGCCGTCACGAGTTCGCGGGTCAGGTTCTCGGCCCGCAGGGTGTCCACCGCGACGGGAAGGTGGGTTGCGTGCTGTTCGATGCTTCCGGTGGGTAGGACGACGAAGTTGGCGGCCGGGATGGCCGCTTCGGAGTCCTCCCACGTCATGCTACCGAGGTCGTAGTCCTCGTAGTCCAGAGAAATGATCATATTACTGGTGTGTTCTGTGAGTGCGTTTTCGCGATTTCGACTTTGACGCATCGATCTGGCACTGAGTTCCTCAAGATCGAAACGTCGCCCTTAGTTTTTGTCAGCAATCGACTGATTAAAATAGAGGCTAATCAATTCACTTGAACGGAGTCTGACCGCAGAAAATCGACGAAAATGGTGAGACACACCAATCAATATCTGCGGGGCTTTGCAAGAAGATTCAACCCCGAAAGTATATTCGTGGAGCCGCGTGATGTTGTCACATACAGGGGAAGATGGTGGCACTGCTGACTATCCTCGGTGTTGTTGTCGCCGTCTTTGTGGGGTTCAATATCGGTGGGTCGTCGACGGGCGTCGCGTTCGGTCCGGCGGTCGGTTCACGCCTCGTTCGGAAGCCGACCGCGGCGACCCTGTTCCTCGTGTTTGCCTTCTTCGGTGCCTGGACCGTTGGTCGAAACGTCATTGCCACAATGAGCAGCAGCATCGTTCCAGCAACCCAGTTCACGCCTCTTGCAAGCGTGGTTGTTCTGTTTTTTTACCGGTGCGTCACTACTACTCTCGAATCTCTATGGCGTCCCGGCGTCGACCTCGATGACAGCCGTTGGAGCCATCGTCGGACTGGGACTCGCGTCAGGGGCGCTCAATCAGGCGCTTATGTTCGTTGAAACTTTACTGCGAGATATCGAGGATGCGTCGGCCGCTCTTGCCCGTCGGGTTCGATCTCGTCGTACTGTGCGCGAGCGACCAATCCAGTGAAATAAGAACCTTTAGCCCATCAATAAAACCAATCAGGTATGGATCGTCGAGCGTTTCTGTCGACGCTAGGTCTCGCCGCGATCGCCGGGTGTCTCGGCGGCGGTACCGGTGGTGAAAGGCCAGCCACGACTGTGACTCCATCGGCGACGCCAGCGGACCCACCAACTGCGTCGTCGACTCCGACGTCGAACGAGAGGCTTACGCCCACGCTGACACCGGTCCACACCGATTATGAGACGACAAAGGTCCAGGTGCACTCGCCCGATAGGCAACAGTTGGGCTCAGTGAGGGCGGCGCTCGCGGACACCGCTGAACTTCGATATCTCGGCCTCAGTGACACCGAGTCCTTGCCGGAGGATCGCGGGATGCTGTTCGTGTACGACTCCGTCGGTGATCGGACGTTCGTCATGCGCGAAATGGATTTCGGGCTCGACATCGTCTACGCCGACGACGAGGGCGTTATTACGACAATTCACCACGCGCCGGCCCCCGGTCCGGATGAGGACGGGAACAACCAACGCTATCCCGGCCGTGGCCAGTACATACTTGAGGTCAACTTCGAGTGGACGACGAACCGAGGGATCACGGCAGGTGACGTGCTAGCGTTCGATCTGTGATCCCCGTCGGCCCTTGATTGGAGTTGATGCAATCGTCATTCTGTTCCGTCGGGGAGCGGGATGAGTGCCAGGCCCTCAAGCGAATAGTTCTGCCCGAGAACGCCGCCTTCTGACAGCTCTATGGCGGCATCAACTGACAGTTCGGTGGTGGCATCCCTGACCCCTGTCAGGAGGAAGTCGAATACCATCGTTCCGTCGCCCTGTTCTTCCGTTTTTTGAATGTCCAGAATCGTGCTACTGTCGTCGGGACCAGTATACAGTTCGATGGAGGGATGGGGCTTCGCGAACGGTGTGGTGAACGCGACTGCTGCCGGAGTGCCCCCTCCGGTGGGGCTCGGCGGTGCCCGGAGGGCAAGTCGCACGCTCTCGATTTTCGTCGCGTCCCCATGCGTGATGGCGGTCTTGATTGGAATCTCCGCACCACCGTGCCCGGGATACCGCTGACGACCCGGCATGACCGTGAGCGTCGCCACTTGGTCACCCTTCTCCGTCCGGAAGTTGAGGTTGATGTCACCGTCGTCAGTCCGTTCTCCCTCCGGATTCGTGATACCACACCCTGGAAACAGCACAGCGTTTACCTGTCCGTACCCCAATCAATTATCGAACGAATGAGTGAGACACCGTCCGCGACCGACCCACCAATTACGGTGTATCGGTTGCAAGCCTGCCCGTTCTGCGAGCGCGTTGTCCGCAAACTCGATGAGTTCAACCTCGACTATCAATCGCGCTTCGTCGAGCCAATGCACTCCGATCGTAACGCCGTCAAGCGTCTCACTGGCTCGCGCACTGTGCCAGTGATCGTCGACGAGAACACCGGGGTAACGCTGTCCGAGAGCGAAAACATCGCCGAATATCTCGACACGACCTACGGAGCGGAGGTATAGCCGATGGACCTTGGCTTCGACGTGGTCGAACTCGACGAGTCGAACCATCCCACCCCAGGAACGGAAGCGCCTGATTTCGTCCGTCCGCTCGTCAACAGCGAATACTGGGAGGACGTTGCCCTATCGGAACTCACTGCAGAGGGTCCTGTTCTCCTTCTGTTCCACGGGATGGACGGGGCCTTTCCGGCCACGTATATGTGGAACGAACTTTGTGACAGGGAATTGGACCAGGTCTTCGACGTCACGATCGTTGGGCTCTCGATCTCGTCGCCGTACGAACACAAAACCTTCATCGACGAGTACGACATGGGGTACCGACTGTTCAGCGATCCGCACAACGGCGTTGCAGAAGCATACGGGGTCATCAATGACCTCGACGGGATGGCCGGAATCAGCGAGCCACGGCCAGCCGTGTTCCTCATCGCTGAGGACCGGACGGTTCAGTACACCTGGGTCGCCCAGGAATGGCCGGAGTTCCCGGATTACGACGAAATCGAGAACGCACTCGCAACGCGCTGAGAGAGTCGCGGTTCGACCCCAGACCGGATTTCATAGCCCCGATCAGAGTTCGATTTTCCGTAGGGAGTCCGTTTGGCCACAGTACGGACACTGGAAATCATCCACCGTGACGTCCTCGGACATATCGTATGTGTAGTGGAGTTCGACCATATCGAGTTCACAATCGTCGTTCTCACACGAAATTTCGAGTGTGCCAGGCATACCGATTCATAATGGTGGGTATCGGATAAACCGGTGGGGTGCGCCGAGGGAGTTGGCGGGCGACCAACAATCGGGGGCACGCCGCTCTGGCTGTCATTCGATTCATGCCCATCCGTCTGGTTCCGGGCCGATGGTTCCAGGTCAGCGTGTGAGAGGAGGTCCAAAGAACCACGATGGGCGTGTGCGGCCCGTGGATTCTGCAGTCTCTTGGGTCCCCTGGAGTGGTTTATATTCCGAATTGCCCCCGGAGCATTGCGGCTCCCGTCCTGAGATATGAGGCGTTCGTGATACGCTGGTGTTCGTCTTTCGTCAGCTGGAAATCGAACGTATCGAGGTTGTCCTGTAGGTGCTCCCGTGAGGTCGACTGCGGAATCGTGATCGCCGTATTGTGTTGGGTCGCCCACCGAATCGCCACCTGAGCGCTCGATTTCCCGTACTGGCGTCCAATTGCAGCGAGTTTTTGATTATGGACAAGTCCCCCGTTGGCAAGCGGACTATAGCCGGTCAGGACGATGTCGTTCGCCTGGCAGTAGGCGAGCAAATCGCGCTGGGGCCACCAGGGATGGAATAGCACTTGATCCGTGAAAATCGGGGCCGAAGACATTTCTCGGGCGCGGTCCAGTCGGTCCTTACTGAAATTGCTCACGCCGATGTGTCGTGTGAGACCGCGGTCGCGGGCGCGATTGAGTCCCTCCATGACCGTTTCCAGGTTCGCAAGCGGATGCGGCCAGTGGATCAACAGGAGATCCACCTGGTCGACGTCCAATTGCTGCAGGCTCTCGGTAACCGACGTGACGATGTCCCCGACGGTGCGATTCGTCGGATCGACCTTCGTCGTCAGAAAGACCTCGTCACGGGCGAGGTCAGCCGCCTCGATCGCTCGGCCGACCCCGTCTTCGTTTTCGTACAACTGGGCCGTGTCGATGTGGCGATAGCCGACGTCGAGTCCCGTGCGGACTGCTTCATACGCCGATTGAGAATCCAACTGCCACGTTCCGAGTCCGACTGCGGGGACCTCGTCGCCGATTGTCGTAACGAATTCCATACTTACCATTGGTCTTTGGGGATTATGTTAGTTGGTATTAATTGACATTGGTTCTGGAACCCTCTCGTGCGTTGATCCTGGCGTTTCGATTGGTAGATCCGGTCTGTTCTTTGGGACCCGGTAATAGCATGGTGCGGTCTCGCCCAATACGACTGCAGGACGGACGGCGCATTCGTTCGTCGGAGCCAGTCGGGTAGCGGAGCCCTTCGGAACATCCCACTATTGGGAAGGGTAACTGAGTCGCTCCATGGCCAAGTATTTCAGTCGAGAAACAAACTCTCATACCGAGTTATAGTGATGTCCACTATCGAAACGACCGCTCTGACCAAACGCTACGGGTCCACGATTGCCGTCGATCAGCTCGCCCTCTCCGTTTCTAATGGCACCGTATATGGCTTTCTGGGGCCGAATGGGGCGGGAAAGACGACGACGATGCGGATGCTGACCGGGCTCACCACGCCGACCAGTGGATCGGCGTCTGTTGCCGGCGTCCCGGTGACAGACCGGGATTCCCTCCGCCCACACATCGGTTACCTGCCAGAGGAACCGCCACTCTACGAACAGGCCACCGCTTACGAGCAACTGGAATACGTCGCCGGCCTCCGGGACCTGCCCGAACGACGGACCCAGGATCGAATCGACGAACTCCTTGCCAGGCTTGATCTGTCGCCTGACGATGCGGCGACTCGGATAGCAGACTACTCGAAAGGGATGCGCCAGAAAGTCGCCTACGTTCAGGCAGTCCTCCACGAACCGGAGGTTGCCTTCCTGGACGAGCCAACGTCCGGACTCGATCCCAGGGCCGCACGGACGATTCGGGAACTCATTGCCGAACTCACTGACGAGGGTACCACGGTCTTCCTATCGACACACATCCTCCCAGTCGTCGAAGCAGTCGCCGACACAGTCGGGATCCTCTATGATGGCCAGCTCGTCGCCGAGGATTCCCCGACCCAACTGACTCGACGGGCTGAGACCGGTGATACTCGAACTCTTGAAGAGGCCTTCCTCGAAATCACGAGTAGTGACCCAACTGCGGACGATGCGGAGCCAAAGCATGGCTGAGTCGAATTGGTTCCGGAATGGGTTCCGCATCGGGATCTTCGAGTTTCGGCGCTCGGTGAGAGCGATCTGGCAGGACAAAGCTCGAGCGTTCCTGATGGCGATCGGGCTAGTCCTGCCGTCGCTCATGCTGACAGGGTTCATCTATTTATTTGCCGAGGTGATTCGGACAGCGGGGACAGTCTCACTCCCGCCAATGGCTCGGGGGACAGTCGCACTCTTCTGGCTGTTCGGCGTGTTCATCGTCACCCAGCGTGTCGTCTCTGCCCGTCCCCGCATTGATGCCGAACCGCTCATGCTGACGACCGTCTCAGCCAGAACGGTCGTCGGCGGGCTGGTGATTGCTGAAACACTTCGCGGACTCGCATATCTCGGGTTACCAGTGATCGTCCTGGCGGGCGGAGTGGTCTATTTATTCGGGATATCGGTGGCGGCAATCCTGATCCCATTCGCTGCCGTTCTCCTCGGTCTTACGACCGTCCTCGTTGGAATGGGATTCGGCTACGCGATCGCGTTGTTGATCGCCACCTCCCCATTCGTTGCCCGGCACAAGACAGTCTTGGGTACTGCCGCCGTCTTCGTGGCGATGGGCGGCTACCTACTCGCGACGCTTCCCCAGTTCGGTGGGGTCGATCAAGCAGCACTTGCGGTCCTCCCTGTCGGTTGGTTCGTCGATCTCGCCGTCATCGGCAGTCCGGTTCAGGGGTCAATGACACGGGCTGCGGTCGTCATCTGCGGGAGTCTCCTCATCCTTGTCCTGGGCATGGTCCTTATCGAGTGGGAGGCCAGCCGACTTTGGTTCACTGATCCGGTGAGTGTTGAGAGCGACACGGAATCGCCAGAATCCCCCAGTCTTGGGAGCGGGAAAATCCGGACCGCTCTGGCCGAAGCTATTGCCCCGGTGGGGTTTCCAACGGGGATCTCACAGCCCACCCGCACGGTCGCTCAGTGGAGCGTTTTGCGAACGCGAAGAGAGCCGCGTCGGCTTAATTTCCTTCTGGCCCCCATCGTGATGGTCGGCAGTGTCGTGTTCAGTTCCGGATTG
>JBKEGM010000065.1:0-10626 GCA_046710005.1 Natrialbaceae archaeon | reverse complement strand
CCGCGAGAGCGACCGGCTTCCCCGTGATTGAAACGGCACCCCGGTCGGCGGCATACTCCCGGTATCGGGTCAAAGCGAGCGTTCCTGGCAGGCTCACGACAATGAGAGGAATCGCTGCAGCCACCAGCATGAGTGCATACCCGAAGTATCCCAACAGGAGGGCTAAGCCATTCGCATGCCGTGCGCCCAGAGAATACATCGCCAGCGCAACCGTTGCCGGAAAGCCAGCGATAGTCAATACGGACGAATCGCCGTTCTTGCAATGGGCGAGTTCGTGAGCGAGTACCGCTTCCAGTTCGTCCTCGTCGAGCGTCTTTATGAGCCCAAGGGTCACGCACACGACGGTCCGATCCCCGGTCCCGGCCGAAAGAGCGTTGGGAACGTCCGTCGGGACGATTGCGACCGGAGGCCTTGGCATGTCAGTCTGGGCCGCCAACCTGTCGACAGTCTCGTACAGTTCAGGATACGTTTCACGCTCGAGCGCGATGGCGTTCGTCAGGGCGTACATCAGCAAGTCCGCCTGCCTGACTAGCAACAGGACGAATCCAGCGAGGATCCCACAGACGACGATGGCAGGGACTGTCGGGAGATACCAAAAGACCGGAGCGAGGAGGACGACGTATCCAAGCATGGCAAGCCCGAGGGCGAACGCCATCCGATATCGAAGGCGGCGATGGTCCACCAGGTTCATATATCCCTCGAGAATCGGCGCGAATAAAAACGTTGCCGGTAGGATTTTCCGGGGGCTGGTGGGGGTTGCGTAACTGGCCGCAACCAGTACCCTTAGGACCGACGGGCATGGATTCTCGGCCATGAAGGAATGGATCGGCGAGACGTTCACGAGCGATCTCGGCTGGGACCATCTCGAACGCCTCGTCAACATCGGTAACCGCATGGCTGGCAGCGAAGGAGAACGCGAGGCGGCCGAAGCGACCCGCGACGCACTGATTGAGGCGGGGGCTCGAAACGCCAGACTCGAACCCTTCGAATTGCAGGGGTGGACCCGGGGCCACAGTGCCATCGAAGCGGACTCCACGATCCAGGAATCCATCGCGCTGCCCCGAAGCCCGAACGGCGAGGTAACCGCCGAACTCGTCGACGTGGGGTACGGCCTCCCCGACGACTTCGAGGAAGCGGACCTCGAGGGAAAAATCGCCATGGCACGAAGCGACGTGCCCGACTGGTACGACCGGTATCTCCATCGCCGCGAGAAGTACTTCCACGCGGTCGAGGCCGGTGCTGCCGCGTTCGTTTATCGCAATCACGTCGAGGGCTGTCTCCCGCCGACCGGGAGCGTCACCGGCAGCGACGGGCCAATCGGCGAGATTCCGGCCGTCGGCGTCAGTAAGGAAGTCGGATCACGCCTGGCACGCCGCTTCGACGGCGAGACGATGACCGTTACTGTCGAGTGTGACGTCCACGACGCGACCAGTCAGAACGTCCACGCCGAACTCGGGCCCGATACCGAGAACGAGGTGTACCTGACCAGCCACGTCGACGCCCACGACATCGCCGAGGGCGCGATGGACAACGGCGCCGGGACCGCCATGTCCGTCGAAGTAGTCCGTGCGCTCGCGCAGCGAGAAGAAGAACTCGACACGAAGGTCCACGTCATCGCGTATGGTGCGGAGGAGGTCGGCCTGGTCGGTGCCGAAAGGCACGCCGAGACGACCGATTTCGACACGGTCAAAGCGATCCTCAACGACGACGGGGTTGTCGGTGGCCGGACCCTCCGCCTCGTCAGCCACGGGTTCGCCGAACTCCGGGATGCGGCCGAAACAGTGGCCGACCGGTTCGACCACCCCATCTCGGTCGTCCCAGAACTCGGACCCCACAGCGACCACTGGGAGTACGTCAAGTGGGGCGTTCCCGGCTTTCACGCCGTGAGTGAAACCGAGGGCAGTGGGCGCGGGTGGGGCCACACGTATGCCGATACCCTGGACAAACTCGAACCCCGAACCTTCCGCGAGCAGGCGATCCTCCTGACGGAAGTCGTTGTCGAACTCGCCGACGACGACCGGTCCATCGACCACCGCGATCCAGACGAGATCGCCACCCAACTCGAAGACGAAGACCTGGCCGAGAGCATGAAGATAACTGGCGATTGGCCCTACGACACCTGACTGAGGGGCGTGTATCGACCCGACCTGACGAGAAGCGGTTGGCCGATCCAAATCACGAGGCCTTTTATTCGGGGCTGAAAAGGGGTAGCTATGCGAACGGGGGCTTTCGATGGTCGGACCTGAAGTGGGCATCGTCGAGGCACCGAAGACGGACGATGACCACGCCGATCGCATCGAAACAGCCGTCGTCCAGGCGGGTGGGACACCGATCGTCGGTGAGGTCGATGACGTCCTCGGCAGTGCGACTGACTGGATTGTGGCCGACGGGGAAGGAGCGTTGCTCTCACTGGTCCGGTCGGGGACTGCCGGACCAGTGGTGCCCATTGAAGCTGGTCGCGGCGTCCGGTCCGTCCCGATTGACGCCGTCGAACCGGCGATGGAATCGGTTATTGCGGGAACGCCGGAGACAATCGAACGGCGGCTCCTCCGGGCGGACCTGAACGGGAACTCGGCACTGGCCCTGTTCGACGTGTCCTTTGTAACCACGGAACCGGCCCGCATCTCGACGTTCACGGTCAAAAGTGGGGAAACCTTCGTCGAGGAGTTCCGCGGTGACGGTGTCGTCGTCGCGACAGCGACTGGGAGCCGGGGCTACGCCGCCCGGGCTGGCGGGCCGACGATCGATCCCGGGACTGGCGTGGTTGGGGTCGTCCCCGTCGCGCCCTTCGCCACGGACACGACGGACTGGATTCTCGAGGCGGCGGACGTCCAGGTGACCGCCGACTGTGCCGAAGCGGAGGTGACGATGTACGCCGACGACCTCGAGGTTGGCATCGTCCCGTGTGACGAATTCGTCTCGATTTCGACCGCCGGGCGGATGGCACTGTTCGTCGTTCCGGAAAGCCGCTCGTTCTACGACGACGAGTGACGGCCCGAAGGCAGGGGCAGCATCCGTCGGGCCGGGTTTCGAAAAATCCCCACAGTAGTAAAACACAAAAACACCCGCTCCTTCGTGATGGGTATGGATCCAACGACGATGCTCGGCCCGCTCGACGCGCTCGAGCCGTTCGTCGAGTACGTCATCCTGGGGCTCGTCGTCGCGAACGTCGTGGCGAGGTTATTCGAATACAGTTCGCACGTCTCGCAAGCCGCCGATGGCGGCGACGAGGCCATCGCCCGGGGGCCAGCACGAGTGGGGACGAACCTCCTGCTAGTGCTCGCGAGTTTCTACTACGCGACGGTCCATCCCCACGGCGGCACCGTAATGTCGATTCTCGTGCTGACGATGGTCCTGAGCGACGTGTTCGAGTTCGAGGCCAGGAAGGTGGAGGCGAGAAAAGACGAAGCCCTGGACCTCCCGAAGGCAGCCATCGGCGCCTCCGGATTCGTCCTCCTGTACGCGGCCTACCAGGCGCTGTTCTTCCTCATCGAGCCATTCTGGTCGGCCATCGTCTAGGGACGGATCGTCTTCACTCCACCCAGCGCGTTATTCACGACCGTGATCGCGCAATACTGACGCCACCGCTTCAGCGGATGGCTTCGCCCGTCCCTCGTCGTCGAACAGGAGCGGCTGCTGGGTGTATCTGTCAGGGTAGTCCCGCCAGGACGTGATCCAGGAACGGTCGTCAATCACCCCCCAAAAAGTGACGTGTTCGACCCCTTCATCGAGGCAGGCCTCGACCGTCTCCCGGTAGTATTGCGCCTGTGCGGCCTCGATGTGCTCGGGGGCTTCGTCGTTGTGGTAGGCTAGGTCGAATTCGGTGATCCGGACCGACAGTCCGAGCTCTTGAAACCGCTGGATCGTCCCCCGGATGCGTTCTGGTCCGGGATGCACGCCCACGCAGTGCAATTGCAGCCCAATGCCGTCCACGGGGACTCCTCGATCAAGAAGGCTCTCCAGGAGGCGGTATACCCGTTCTCGCTTTGCGTCGTTGTACGGCAGCCCGTATTCGTTGTAGAACAAGTCGGCATCACTGTGGTCCGACGCCCATCTGAACGCGTTGGCGATGTACTCCTCGCCCAATCCCTCCAGCCAGAGGGACTCACGAAGGTGGCCAGAATCGTCGACTGCTTCGTTGACCACGTCCCAGGTGTCGATGCGGTCAGCATATCGATCCGTCAAACGATGGATGTGTGCCCGCAACTCGACAGCCAGGTCGCTGGGGTGCCAGTTTCGCTGTACCAGCCAATCGGGGTTCTCCTCGTGCCAGACAAGTGCGTGGCCAGTAACTGCCATGTCGTGGCGGTCCGCAAAATCGAGAAGCCTGTCCGCCCCCTCGAAGTCGAACACGTCCCGTTCGGGCCGAACGCGGCCCCACTTCAGGTCGTTCTCCAGCGCCAGTCGATTGAACTCGGTGCCGAGCACTGTGGCACACGTCTCGTCCGTCAAATCCTCGGCCGAGGCACACGCTCCGATATCCAGTCCCGCCGAGGCAGCGAGCGATCGGAGATGCATGGCCGGGGATACCAGCCCCTCCTGGAAATCATTGTCACCCCTGGTCGGTCCCTACGAGAACTATCGGTGTCCGTCGGAAAGAAACCAACCGTCGGAACTCATTCTCCCACTGCGTTGCGGAACTCCCGGGCCGCCGGAATGACGACCCAGAAGGTCAGCGTGCCGAGGATGGCGAACCAGAAGAACCCTTCCTTGAGAACGAGCGCCGCCTGGACGAAGGCACCGGGATCCGCCGGGGACGGGCCCAGGAACTGGGTTTCGAAGTCAGGCGTATTGAACCAGCCGGCAAACACCATCCACAGGAGTCCCGACCCCGTCAGAATCGCGAGGCCCTTCGCGAACTCGTCAGCCATCGTCCACCTCCGCGGCAGGGTCATCTCGAACCTGACCCATGCCCTCCGTGCGGAACCGCGTGGAAAGGACGTAGATCCAGGCGCCCAGGACGACGAGGGTCAATCCGATTACTGCGAACCCGGCCGAGAGTACCCCGGTTGGGGTGCCCAGGCCCACTCGCTCGAGGATCCACATGACATTCACCCTGACGAGGCTTCGCGAATACATCGCCGCATCAAGCGCCATAAACCCGAACAGAACGGTCACGATCGCGAGGAGCGTTCCAAAGACAGTCACGCGTTTGTACAGGGCCATCGGGACAACGACCTCGCGGCCGCCGCGACTGCTCTCGTTGGTGCCCTGCGCCTCAGTGTCATCTGTTTCGTAGTTTGACATATTTTTCACCTCGTTATTTTGGCGGCCTGAGCCGGTAGTACCGACGGTTCAGGTCGTACATGTATCCCTCCCGCATCGATCGCAGGACAGCGAACGCCAGGAACCCTGTCGCGATGGGGAGCAGGAACGTGAGATCGAACAGCAGGTGTGGGTCCATGGGGAGCAAGTTCTTGATCGCCAGCGCGGAGAGCGTAAACGCGAAGGTCACGCCCCCGACGCCAACTGCTGCCCAGAACGGCTGTTCGACCGGTCGGCGGGCGCTCCCTTTGTTCAGGAAGGGGACGATGGCCACGGCACTGACCACGATCACGTTGGCAACCACACCGTACGTCCGGTCTTCCATCAACGTCTGCCCCCCGAGGATAGACAGTTCGGGATTCAAAGGGCCGAGTTTCAACAGCCCGAACGACCAATAAAGGTACCAGTCCGGTAGGATGATCGCCGGGGTCTGTGAGGGGTTCGCCGGCGCCTCCAGGTGTGGTGGCAACGTCGCCGACAGGAAGACGATCATGCCCACGAAGAAGCTCGTGATCGCGAGGTTACGGATCATCTCGTGGGGCCAGGTCGGGAAGGCGAGCACGTCCCGCTCGACGTAACTCGATTCCTGGCGGAGGTCCTGATCCTCGCGTCGGGACCGTTCGAAGTATTCGTACGTCAGTCGGGCCAGTCCTTGCTTGCGTGCTTTGCGTTCTCGCCACGTCGGCACCTCGTCGTCCGGCGGGACGATGCCGGTACCAGCGCCGTCGGATCGTGCGTCTTGGGGAGTTTCGTCGTCCGTCATTGTTAGTGGGGTTCCGCGATGCCTTGCATCCAGACGATGCCGATATGAATGGCGATCAGGGTGGTCACGACGAAAGGTAACACGAACACGTGTAAGATGTACATTCGTCTGAGCGTGGCGGGCCCGGGTTGGAACCCGCCGAAGACCAGTTGAGCCACCCACTCGCCGGCGAACGGAATCGACAGTGACATCTCGACGCCGATTTGGCCCGCCCAGTAGGACAACTGGTCCCAGGGCAGCAGGTAGCCAGTGTACCCAAACCCGAGCGTCAGGCTAATCAGGATAATGCCCAGCAGCCAGTTCAGCTCTCGGGGTTCCTTATATGCCCCGGTGAAGTACACCCGCAGCATGTGCAGGAAGACGGCCGCGACCATCACCTGGGCGGCCCATCGGTGGATCGACCGCAGCATGAACCCGAAGTTCAGGTCCGTCATGATGAACGATATCGAACAGTACGACACCGTCGCCCCGGTGACGTCGCAGGCCCCGGCGGCAGCCGACGGTGAGTAGTAAAACCCGAGCAGCGCGCCACTGATGGCGGCGACGACATACGCGAGCGTCGAAAACGAGCCCAACGCGTACAGCGGATACCAGTACCAGAACTTGTTGTCGAGATTGTACTGCTCGGTGTGGCTCTTTGGCATCTGGAGGTTGACTTTGTAGTAGAGGTTCTCCAGGAGTTCGAGATAGTCCACGATCCGGAACCGACGATCGAACCAGAGCAGGACCGTCAAGTAGGTCGTCTCGACCGGTGTGAGGTCCCGCTCCTCGATCCAGGCCTCGTGGTCGTACTCGTCCTCCTTCTCGATACTCATCGCTTATCCATCCCCCGGACGTGGTAGTGCGGTGAAGTTCTTCTGGACCACCTCGAACGGATCGTACACCGACTGGTGACACGGGCAATAGATCCGGTTTTCGGCGTTGAACTTCGCGGCGTCGCCTGAAGATTTGAATCCGGGCACGCAACAGAAGTGCGTACACTTGTTCAGGATGGCCAGGAAGCCGTCCTGCGTCGCGGCCTGGAGCCACGCATCGTCCGACTCGCCCACCATCTGCTCAATGCGCTCGCTCCGAAGGATCATCACCGGAATCGTGTCCTTGCCCGAGAGCCCCTGGGACCGCCAGGTCGCGGCGGCGGGTTTCCCGATTCCCGACGTTCCGATGTCGTTCCCCCAGGTCTCGTAATCGGCGAAGTCCTCGACGTTGATCCGCTGGCCTGCCCTCACTGCTTCCTCTTGCCACTCGTACCCACTGCCACTCGCGTACCTGAAGTATTCGTCCTGATCGGCGCCCGGTTGGATCCCGGCGTAACTCTGGACGCCACAGTACTGGAACCACCCGACGCTGTAGTTCATCCCGCCGACCTCCATTTCGGCGACCTCAACCTCGCGACCCTCGACAGTCGTCGTCTCGTAGTCCGGGAAGAGTCCCTTCAAATACCCCTCCTCGTCGATTTCGATCGGGATTTGCGGCATTCCACGGGGTGCGGGCCCCTCCGTATTGGCGACGCCACGATACGAGACCAACCCGCCTCCAGCACCGGTCTGTTCGGTCAGTACGTTGATACTGGCACCGCCAAGCGAGACTGTGCCCATCAGTGCGGACACGCCGACCATGCCCTTGACGAAGCGCCGACGATCCGATTCGTCCGGATATTTATCGTCTCCTGACATCGTTTATTTCTTGTAGTATGGGTAGATCGCGCGTTTGAAGTTCTCCATACCGCCCTCGGTCAGCGTTGTCCCATCCACCTGGTCCTCACGAATGTAGAGATCCTCCCACTTTCGGCGTCGTTTCTTGACGATGACGACGTCCGGGAGGAACTCCTTTCTGTACAACAGCAAGACGAACGCCAGATCGATGAAAATCATCGCCAGGAGGAACCCGAGGAACATGTTGCCCTCGGGAATGCGACCCCAACCGGCGACGAGGCCCCACGAGAACAACCCGACCAGCGCCACCTCCAGTAGCGTCAATACAACGATCGCGATCGCCGCCACGGTACTTTCATTGGCCGGTTCATAGCGGTGAATGTCGCCGTAAGTGCTTCCAGATGTTGCCATGGTATCAATTCCGGTTTGGACTGCTGGTGTGGGACGATTCGCCGTATTTCAGGAGGAAAAACGTGAACAGCAGCGAGACGACGATAGCGAGGATGGTGGCGATCCCAACGTAGTGAGCCTGATACGGGACCCCCATTTCCTCCGGCTCGACCTCGGCTCGGCCATCCCCGGCCCCGCCCGCGTCCTGGCTGACGACGACAGTTCCCAGCATCCCGGCTGAGCGATGGGGTTCGCAGGCATACTCGTACGTGCCTTCGGTTTCGAAGGTAAACTCGTAGGTGTGACCGGTATCGTAGGTCGTGCCGGGGCCGCCTTCGGTTCCCTCCCACTCTACGCCCTCGGGCTGTTCGTCGACCACGATATTGTGATTGCTCGAATCCCAGACCCACTCCACTGTCGTCCCGGGCGTGATTTCCAACTCGTCCGGTTCGAACACGAGTTCACCGCCAGGGCCCACAGTCACCTCCTCGGTCGGGGCTTCGGCGCCGCCCCCGCCAGCCATCGTGGCGGTCGCCGTCCCGTTATCGGATCCTGTGCCGTCTTCCGTCCCGGTGTCGGGCGACGTGGTCGTCGTCTGGGCCGCCCCGACCGACGAGGCAGCCCCCGTCGCAGCGACGCCGCCGGCTACGCCGCTGGCTCCCGTCAGGAAGTCCCGCCTTTTCATATACCGAACATCTGAGGAGCCAGATTGTAAAAACCCACCGGTACCCAAGAATTTTGATATTCGCCCACCGGCCGTCGAATTCGTTCATTTCTCGCGACGACCGTCATCCTCACCCGCGCCTGGGTTTACCGGAAGGAACGGCGGCCGCTCGCCGTCTTTGAGCCCGATCTCGCGTAACCGGTTGCGGTACTGTTGGGCCCGAAACCGATCGGAAAGTCGAGCGTTCGCGACCGTGAAAAACAGCAGCACTGCGATGGCGAGAAAACCGAGTCCAGCCACTGCCATCAGGGTCGTTCCCATTCCCCGATTACCCCCCACCGTCACTGCCGCAACCAGGAGTCCGACTCCAGCGATGCCCTGGACTGCCGCGACGATCTGGAGCATGAGGTTGCCGAGTTCGCCGCTCCCTTCGGGCACTTCGTCCGGCGATGGCAACGCGACCTCCGCAGGGGGTTCCCTGGGGTCGTAACTTTCCATCGAGCAGAGGGCGACCACCGGCTCGACATCGCGCAGGACCGTTCCGAACCCCTCGACGGAACCGTCGGGGTAAATCAACGCGTAGTCGTCATCGGAGTAGGCCAGCAGACAACGGTTTCCCTCCTGATTCACTTCCTCGAGAACCGCGAAGACGTTGCGATCAGCGATCCTGGCCTCCAGGTCGTCCCGCACGCGGTCGATCAACTCGTCGCCAGTGATCCAGGTGTCCTCGTCGAAGGCTGCCTCCCACTCCTCGGCCGACATCCCGTCCATGTCTTCGGGGCCGAAGTCGTCGAAGTCGTATTCCGACTCCACGCGATCGCGGATTTCCTCGACGTCCGCAGTCGAATCCGCGACCGAATCCGTCCCTCCGTTTTCCGTCGATTCGCTTGCTTCGGGTTTGGTGGCGTCGTCCGACGACCGCGCCGAACGATCGGACCCCGCTTCCTCGGAGGGTTCGTTCATCGTCAGGTGATTGGCACGGGGGCACTGTCAGGGTGACGGTCGCAGCGGTATTGATTCCTCGGGGCGGACGATCGATGCCTATTTTCATAAGTCACCTCCTCCGCCCTGAAGAGCGGAGCTTGTCGGTGGAATTCCGTTCTGCCCACTAGACTGTGGGAGGCGTGCAAATGCCGTTCACCTTCAACGTCCCCGACTTCAGGGCAAGGTGACTGGTCGATCCGCCCCGGCATCGAATTGCTTAGTGAGGGCGCGTCCTCGGGTTCTCGAACCGTCCAGGCATATCCCCCGCCAGTGTACCCCTCGGTCGCCTTTTTCAGGAGATCGTCGAACCGGTCGGCCGGGAGTTCGGCCTGGCTGTCGATGACGGGAAACGAACCGTACTCGTCGCGCAAACGAGCAAGGCGGTGGT
Organism: Natrialbaceae archaeon; assembly: GCA_046710005.1. GTDB lineage: Archaea > Halobacteriota > Halobacteria > Halobacteriales > Natrialbaceae > DATFIX01. The sequence continues at coordinate 520 of JBKEGM010000065.1, read as the reverse complement.
CCACCGTCTCCCGGTTGAGGTGCGTATCCATGAGTTCGTATCGATGGCCCGAGTCGCGCAAATATGTTTCGATCGAAACCGTCGCCGCCGACACGGAGTCGCACGTTTTATCGCCCGCCACGCCGGAGGAGCCCTATGGTCTCCGACGGGACCGTCGCCTCGATCGTCGTGATCGTGGTGACGGCGAGTCTGCCGTTCTATCTCTATGGCGCGTGGATCGTCCTGGACGCCGAGTGGGTGACCTGGAAGGTACTCAAGCGTCATCTCGCGTTCATCGTGCCGGGACTGCTCCTCACGGCGATTCCCATGCTGACCTGGATGCTGCCACGACTGTTGCGCAACCAGCGGGGACTGGCGATCGTCCACGCCTTCATAGGGATCCAGGCCTATGCACTCCTGGCGTTCGCACTCACCGGCATCGTCCGGATCTTCCAGGTCAAATGGACGAACGACCTTTACGAGGACACTCCCGATGACGTCCGACTGAGTGACCTCCACGAAAAGGCCGACGATTGGCGCA